>NZ_JBBJZY010000020.1:0-36936 GCF_038148955.1 Streptococcus pseudopneumoniae | reverse complement strand
TGGGTTGCTAAAGATTTTCTTAGCAACCAAGTCATTGGTCGGACTGATGCCCGGATGACGTACAGTCATATTTCTTCTCCTTTCATTATACCATAGTTTTAAATCTAGGTTTACTAGATTCTCTGGCTCTATCTATTTATTCGGAAAAGAGAGTGAAAAGAAGCGAGAAAGTTAAAAACTATTACCCCTAATCACTTGTAAAGAGATAAATCTTGCCCATATTATTTATTAAAGACTCTATTTTACAAAAAAGATCACAAAATCAACTATTTTAGAGAGTCATTAGCATTTACTGAACTATTAATTCTAATGTTTTTTATACTACTAGCTTGCTCGTCAATAGGTCATAAAGCAAGATCAGTTGATCCATTCCCCGTCCTCGTTCACTCTATAACCGTCTGGTGTTACCGAATTGAAAAGTAGTTTCCCCGAAGCATCGATATAGTACCACTTTCCTTTATAAGAAATCCATGTATTGGATTCCATGCGACCAGATGATCCTAAGTAGTACCACGCGCCACTTGAATCTTGGAACCAGCCTACCTCCATCATGCCATTATCCTTGAGATAATACCAATTACCGTCTGTATCCTGTAACCAACCGGTTTGCATGATTCCATTCGCATCAAAATAATACCATGCATCATTTTCTTTCATCCAACCTGTTAATTCTTTCCCATTGGAATTTCTAAAATACCACTGATTATTTATCTTATGCCATCCTCTTTGTTGATTATATGTAATAACAGAATGTTCAACAGTAGAAAGTGACATGTTATCCGCTTCAACGCCAAAAACAGCTGTTAACGATGACGAACCTGTCCCGTTCGTTGTGAATTGAGCAGTGGTTTCTGGGTTAGATGATCTTTCCTGTTTTGATGGAGTCTTTATTTTACTCTCATTTCGGTGCCCTTCTACTGTCAATTTTTCTCCACCTGTAACTTTAGCCACAAAGTCTGGAACTTCTGCTCTTTCAGGAACTAGTTCTTTTGAAGATACTACAGGTTTCCCAAGGTCTCCTTGTGTTTTTTCTCCTGATACTAAAACCTCTGATTCTGAAAATCCCTCACTAAACACAGGCAACTCTGCTCTAGTCGGCGCATCTTTTGGAACTAGAAACTCTACTTTATCTGGAGATACCACTTCCTCTTTGAGATTACTTGAGTTTTCTTCCGTCGATGACACCACTTCCTTCACACCCTTACGAACCACACGTTCTTTCATAGGTGTAACCTTGACTGTACGAGAATTTTCAATAATCTTTCCATCAGCTAAGACCTTATAAGTCACCGTAGTGACTTCTTTACCTACATCCCCCTCAGAAAGAACCTCCGTTTTCCCTTTCTCTAATTCTTCGGAGTCCTCAAAACGCTCTGTAATCGGAAGTTCTTTTATGACACTGTTGGGTTTAATACCTAAAGTAATCACCTTGGATTGAGGAGCTATTTTCTTCTCAGAAACCTGAGAAGATACCGCTCCTGTATACTTATCTACTTGATAAGTAGTAGTTCGAGTAATCACCCCTCCTTTACCCTCTACAACTGAACGGAAACCAAGCTCTTTTGTTTCATCTCCTTGGTAAAGAGTATCAAAAGCAATCGATTCTTTTTCTACCTTTGGTTGAGTTCCTTTATACACTACTCGATAAATAAGTGGAACACCTTCTTTTTCACCCTTAGTATCCTCTGTACGCTCTTTTCCAACCTCAAGGGTACTATCACCCTCGTAAGTTGTAATAACCTCTGTTTTCGGCTCCTTTTGCGGTTTGAGAGGAAGTTCTACTTTATCTTTGTCAGACTCCAAGTTTGGTGTACTTGGTTTTTCGTCTTTTGGAGTTGAAGGAAGTTTATCCTTATCCTTCTCATCCACCAAAACTTCATCTTTTACATAGACAGGGTCTTTTGGTTGACCTTCAATATGAGAACGAACCCAATCCAGCTGCTCTTTTGATAAGACTAAACCACCACTGCGACTTCCTACAACACCGTTTTGGTGAACTCCGATTAAAGCGCCTTTGTCATTATAAAGACCGCCACCAGACGCTCCGGGTTTCGTCCCTTCATAACTAATTCCCTCTATACCTGAGCCAAAGTCAGTAGTATCTACAACTTCACTATCCAATACAGGAGACAAACGACCATCAGGGAAACCATAAACCGAAACTTTTTCACCTTTCTCTACTAAAGTTGACTCAGGAACTACTTCTACAGGAGTTGATCCTTTTACCTCTTCTTTTAATCGAATCAAGGCTAAGTCATTTTTAAACCCAAATACTGAATCTTTCTTATTCCAATAAACAATATCATCATCTGAAAAGTTCATAGAAGTACCATTTGGTAAAGTTGCTTTATATACTGTATTGGTGCGACCTGACTTCGTAACAACCTCAGAACCCTTAGTCGTTAAAAAGTTATGAGCTACAGTCAGTACCAAGTTCGGTGCAATCAAAGTACCAGACCCTGAACCATCAGGAGTTTGAATATGAGTAGTCGCATAGAAATTAGTAGAACCGTTCGGAGCTTCTAAAACCTCTTTACTAGGCACAGGCAGGTTTGACTTACCGCCCAAGTCAACTTTACCAACTTCCGTTCTAGTAAAGTCAGAGTTAGACTTTGGTATCACATCAGACACTACCGCTCTTATAATTGTATTACCTAAAGCTAACTTACTTACATATTCATCAGACCAACTTGTGTCACTTGCTAGTTTGTTAATTGGCACTCCGTTATAGGATACAACTTTAGCTGTTGGGGAAGTTGATATTAACTGTTTGAAATCTGGATTTTGTCTTAAATGAAAATTCAAACCACTTCCAACAGGACCTTCCTGAACAACCTTATCTGAAATCAAGCGAGTTCCTTTAGTATCTTCCACTCGAAGTAGAACACGACCCTTTTCTTCTCCTTTGATTAAAGTAGCTCGACCTCTTTCATCAAAACTATACAAAGCACCGTCAATTTCTTGCTCCAAGTCTTTTAAGGCTCTGTGATACTCATCGTAATAATATCGATTCGAACCCTCTACAAACCAACCTGTTATACCATATTTATCAATCATAGACTGAATCCAAGCTCTGTGCTTTTCCGTAAAGATAGTACCACCGCCAATACGCTCACTCTCAGGAGCGTTTGAAGTATTGGTTCCGTGCTGGTGGATACCGACTACCTCTCCCTTATCATTAAACAAAGGAGCACCTGAAAAACCTCCTAAAGCTGAGGAATGATAAGTGACTGCACCACTCTCTTTATTGATACTGCTCACAGTTGTTGAGACTGAATAAGCCTTACCATCTTTCAATCGAGCTTTATTTTCTTTACTTAAATTTGGAGTAGAAAAATCATTGGGATATCCGACCATAGTGATTTTATCACCAGTAGAAACCTCTTTTTCACTCAACTCTCTTGGTGAATCTTCCCCATCTGTCATAGCTTCTACAGGCTTTTTAGTTACCACTACTGCTAAGTCGTTGCTATAGTCTTTCCCGAAGTCTTTGCCATTATACAAGTGAATAGAGTCTTTTTCAAGAGCTTCTGATACCCCTGATGTTGGTACTTTATTGCTCTTCTCTGTGTCTGAGTTCATCACAACATAACTACGCGCAGACTCTCCACCACGTAAGACCGCCGACTTATCCTCTTGGTTTTTATCATAGTAGTTGTGTGCTACGGTTACCATGACATTTGGCGCTACAAAGACACCACTACCAGAAGCTGTTTGTTTCCCACTTGTTCCGCTATCATAAGTGGTATAAGTCATAGCAACACCTTCTGCAGATTTACTATGAACGTCCACATCGTGAATATCACTACCGCCTTGAATGACATCAGCATAAACGACCTCACCACCAATAACTGGTAACTCTGGTGCAGCTAAGCCAATCACTGCGGATAGTGTCAAGCAACCAATTAAACCATAAGCTTTGGATTTACGAAATTTTCCTAAACCCTTTAAATATAAAAACATCTTTTTCCTCACTTTAGTTTCTAATACTTATTTATCCAGATATAATAGCTTACAATCTTTTAAAATCTTCAAATAAGTGATAATTGATCCATACTCTTTAAGCCATATCAACCTTGCCGTGTATGGTTACTGACTTCGTCAGTTTCATCCGCAACCTCAAAACCGTGTTTTGGGCTGACTTCGTCAGTTTCATCCGCAACCTCAAAACCGTGTTTTGAGCTGACTTCGTCAGTTTCATCCGCAACCTCAAAACCGTGTTTTGAGCAGGCTACAGCTAACTTCCGAATTTGCTCTTTGATTTTTTGAGCATAAGGACATGTTGGATTCTATGTGCTGTATTGTCAACAATACACTCCTCTTCCTGTATATCTACCAACATGATTTACAGAATTTTATTTTACTATAATTTTACCTATATTCCAAGACAAGAAATAAAATAATCACGAACAAAAACGCATATAACCAATAACTAGCTATATGCATTTTAACACTTAAAGCGAACTGGTAAGTTGCGACTATTAGTATCCAGTCGGAAATATACAGTTTATTTACGACTAGCAAGTCATTTACCCGGCAATAGGAGCTCATCTAAATTGATTTTTTCTTAGAGTAGAAATTTCTACGAAAACTATCTAAATAAACTTTTAATCTCTATGACGGACAAAACGCGTCTCAGTTATTCATCAACATCGAAGGCTCCACTAGTTGACCCACTCCCCATTGGAGTTCACTTTATAACCATCTACTATAGTATTAACCGCTAATCTTCCGCTTTCATTGACATAGTACCATTTGTCTCCAACTTGGAACCATTGATTTACCTTCATTGCACCAGATGATTCCTGATAGTACCAATGGTCTCCATCTTTTATCCAACCAATTGCCATTGAACCGTTAGCATTGAGATAGTACCACACACCACTGGATTCAACCCAGCCAGTAGACATTGCTCCACTCTCACTCAAATAATACCATTGGTTACCATCTTTCACCCAACCAGTTGCCATCGCACCAGTAGAACTCAAGTAGTACCATTTACCCGCTTCCTGATGCCAGCCTTTCACCACTTCACCAGCAGATGTATAAAAATACCACGCACCATTTTCTTGCTTCCAACCAGTCGTTACTGGAACTTTGGTCTCAGTTTTAAGAGGAGTTAAAGTAACATCTCCTACATAAGATTGGAGGTAACGAGGAGCAAGAGAAGTAAGAGGAGAGTTTGCTACTATTCTATCTGAAGACTCCAAAGATAATTTATCCTTCTCTGACTTCCTTTCTGTCATCTCCTCAGATAGACCTTCTCTTACTGTATTCATGGTCTCGACAGGATTTTCTTTCGCATCTTCAGGAATTCTACTACCAGCTAGTGTAACTGGTAAATCATGCATACTGTCAATTCCACCGGCCAATAGACCTGTAATTTCTTGACCTGCATCTTCTTTATTAAAGGTAAAAAGTAGAGTTTTTTGATCTGCTTGTGTCAAGAAGGTAGCTTTGTGTCCATTCGCTAAAGTCAAAGTCGGAATAGCATTGACTAGTACCTCAGAATCAAATTGCATAGCTAAGATGCCTTGTTCTGCATCCTCTTCTTCTGTTTCCAATTTACGAACTTCCCTGATAGTTACACTCGTTGGATATACCGGATCTTTTGTTAAAAAGTCCCAATTAAATTTTCTAAATGATAGGGTATAGGCATTTTGTCCTTTTTCAGTATGTTCATACAAGATACCATATTCACCATTTCCTAATTCTTGAAGCGAATTATAGGCAAACTCTCCTTTTTGAATTGGTCTATGATGTAACCAAGTCAAGTCTCCGTTGTCCTCTACACGAGCCAAATGAGCCATTCCATTCGTCCGTTTAGGTCCTCCTGAATTGGTTAAAATGATGTATTCTTTTCCTTTATGCATGGTGTGAATAGCAGCCATTTGGACATAAACATCTTTAACCTGATTGTATCTCTTGATTTCCTTGTCCCAAGTTTGCCCACCATCTTTACTTGTGGCAACCTGTAAATCACCCGTTAACCCTCTCATAAAGAGCTTCACATCACCATTATTTAACTGCACAGCAACTGACTCTGTATTTTGGGCAGGACTATTATTCATAGTTGAGGAATGAATTTTCCTTCTACCTACCGTCCTATCATCATTGACAGCAGCTCCAGCCTGCCATGTTTCTCCATGGTCATCTGAATAAATCAAACGAGAAGACTGGGATCCGCTTAGATGGGAGATGGCATTGGTGGTATAAGTAGGAACTAAGATACGACCCTTGTGCTCTCCTGTTCTAAGCACAATTCCTGTACCTGGACCTGTTCCTAAAAATTTCATCCAATCTTGGCGAATTGATGGTGTAATATCTCTTGGTTGCGACCATGTTTTCCCATCATCATCACTATAGGAAAGCCACAAATAGCTCGTATAGGCTACACGAAATGGATTTTTAGCAGATTGAGCAAAGTAGATATTCCCAAGAAGCTCTTCTCCTTTATAGAGGTCGCCCTTATCTCTGTAGGCTTCTTCTTTTGGATCCACTACAACACGATAATCTGTTTTTTGATTATTTGCATCATATACTTCTCCGTTTTCTCGGACAGTATATGCTTGATTTTCCCCTTGTTTATATAGTAATTGATAGTGCTTGTCTCCAACTTGTTGATAAGCTTTTTGAGGTTTGTTTGGCATTCCAAAGACAGCTCGACCTTCTGGAAACATATCGTAGATTGAAAAAATTCTCTTTGTGGTAGGATCTTGAACCAAGACCATATCGATATTAAGTGGAGATGGTGCCTGTGGATCTTTTGCTTCTGGATTGTCTCGCAGATTGGTCAAGGTTAAGGTTGGCTGCCAAGTAGTTCCCCCATCCTCACTTCTTCTAACGACCATAGCAATATCTCCCCAGTCAGAATGATGGAGACGACGCTGATCTGCTCCAGCTAGTAATGTTCCTTTATCCGTACGTAGCAAAGCTGGAATCCGATAACTCTTAATTCCTTCATTATTGGGCTTATCATTGACACCACTCATAAACAACTCTTGCTTTTCTGTCAAGACAGCTCCTTCAGGAAGTGACGGTTCAATATCTGTCACATCAAATAACTGGCTACGTTTTTTGACTTCCTCTGGAGTTAGAGCACGATTGTATACAGTCAGATTACGAATAGAAAGATCTGAGCCCCACTTCAGTTCTCCTGCTCTATTAGTTGCACCTAACTGGAGTTTGTCTACATCTGGCATATCTGCCAGGAATTTCCCTGACTTTTTATTCGTACGAGATAATACACCATTCACATAAAGACGAACCTGACCATCTGGTCTAGTCTGACTTGGTCTTTCAACAGTAAAAGTAACCGAATTATACTTGCCTGGTCTAATCTTCAAAGGCGCATCTGTATAACTTCCATAAAATTGACTACCATCAGCTCCACGTCCCTCTATCAAAGCTGTCCCATTATTGATTGCCATTGTAAAGTACTCATTTACTTTAGTTGTACTGGAAGCAGAAAAGAGATTGTAAAAACTAGGACCATCAGCAGCCGGTTTGAACTCCACATGAACAGTTGCATTTTGGAGTCCCTTTACTTTCTCTAATTCATCAGACAAGTCTACTCTTTTTTCGTTTGAATCATTCGTCTCTAAGTCATCTTTTTCTATCACTGTTTCGACATTTTCTAAATCTCGTGCATAGTAATCTCTTGGAATTTTTTCTTCTTGCTTGTCTTCATGTTCTTGCTCATTGCCAGAAAGTTCAGTCTCTGAAACAGACTCTACATGCTCTGCAGGAAGAGTTATATTTTCTCCCTTCTCAGAAGGCTGGCTCTTTTCTGTATCAGTTAGGGTTGAGCTCCCCCCCCCCCGAAAGTTGAGTTTCATTTGCCAGAGGTTGCTCAATTGCCCCTTCTTGAGCTAAAACAGGAGACGTTCCAAATACCACTGCTCCTACAATCATAGAAACCGCTCCTACCGATAGTTTCCTAATGCTATAACGACACTTACGTTCTTGAACACTCCGATTCATACTGATCCTCTCTATATCTATATCCCGATTTCTGAAATAAGACATTTACTCCAGAAAATGCACTTAGTTTGTCTTTTCTTAACTTTCTTTTACTACAGTTCATTTAAATGACAAAAATGAACTAAACAAACTATATCAAATCGGTGTCAATTTCCCCCTCTCCTTTCTCCAATCAGACTCCTGCCAATCTAGTTTATCTACCAGGACACCGCTGCAATTAAACTAAAATATCTCTTTATAAGCAAATTATTGGACATCAGCTTATGCTATTTACACCATACTTCCTGCTCAATCCTTATCGAACACTTTTTCAAATAGCTTTTCGTAGGCATAAATACTTATAGAAATAATGGGAAATATAATCAAGCTCACAATCAGAATCTTATCCAGCTTAAAGGGGACAATCCCAAATAAGTGAAGAAATAAATCAATCAGAAAACTGTCGAAAAAAACTGTCAAAAGTAGTTCAACTTGTCTTTTTCTCTGCTTTTTTGTCTTGAATGCCTTAAATATCATATTATTCCCCTTTTCTAAGCTTCAATCCCTTCTCTCTATCTGTCATTTCGCATAGCTGCTACTATTTCTACAGCAATCTATCTTTAAATATACATAAAGATAAGATTCTATCACTTTTTATAAGTGTTAGCAAATTTATTATACCTCATTTCTAAAACGCTTTCAATATAGTGTAGTATAATAGATTTTAGTTTCAATAAATTCTTTTATAGAATAATCTTCTTGAAAGTAGTTTCAGCTGAACATTTATAGTCCATAAAAAGAAAACAGAGACTCATCTTTTTTTATACTCAATGAAAATCAAAGACCAAGCTAGGAATCTAGCCGCAGGGCGCTCAAAACACTGTTTTGAGATTGCAGGTAGAGCTGACGTAGTTTGAAGAGATTTTTGGAAAGTATTAACACCTACAGACAAGCCTGACGATAGCAAGATTTCCCCTACTCGATAGGTATCGGCTTTTACTTTCTGAAAAAAATATTTTAAGCAATTTGACAAAGCTAGCAACAAAAAATTCTATAAATATTTTCATGATAAAACGCATAGTATCAAGCTTGTTCAACACCTGATACTATGCGTGTTTGTGATTTTTAATATTTTGTGTTTAGAGTCGACTCCTTATTTTAGATATTTAAAAGGAATCTCACTCCCACAGAGCCAGTTGTAGACTTGGTCATTGACAAAGACATTCATGGCTTCGTGAGCATACTCAGGCATGATACGATAGACCTTATCACAGGTCAGACGATTATAAATCGCAAACTGGGTAATAGGATAGCAAACATCATCATCCAAGCCCGTAATCATCTTGACCTCACCCTTGATACGATGGGCAAGATTTTTCACATCGATATAGGCCAGGGTCGCCATGATTTCCTCCTCAGTTTCATGAAAAGGATCGTGGAACTTGAAATAACGGAAAAGTTCATCATAAGCCTCACTGGTATTCCCAATCTCAAGCACTCGTCTGAAGTCTGACAAGAAGGGATAGATGGCAACTGTTTTCTGAATTCGAGGATTGAGCGCTGCTGCAACCAAGGCTAGAGCACCACCTTGAGAAGCACCATAGCTGGAAAGTCGCTTCTCATCTACCTCATGCAGACTGGCAACAATTTCGATCAACTGGTAAATATCCAGATAAACATCCTTATAAAAGAGGTGAGCCCGACCTTCCACAGCCCCACGGATGATATGCCCTTTAACCGTATTTCCTAAAGGAGAACGCAAACCGTCTTGTGAATAACCTGACTGCCCCCGCACATCCATTGAAACAACACCGTAACCAGCCACGGTGAAGGCCAGCATGTCTGCCCAATCCCAACCACGTCCCATATAACCATGGAAATGGAAGATTAGTGGAACCTTCTCCTCACTCTTTGGAAGAACAACGCGTGCATAGACCTTGCCTTCATTAGTTCCTTCAAACGTTAACTCATAGCACTTGACTTGCGTAATGTGGAAATTTCTTTCCTCCAACTGATAGGCTGGAAGCGTGGAAACTTTTTTCACTTCCTCATCCCAGAAAGCATCAAAGTCTTCTGGAACCTCATCCCTTCCTAGATAAGTCTTCATTTCTTCTAACAAAGCTGGATTTTTCATAGCATGCTCCTTTTATTTTGTAATCGCTACCACAACTGTAGCATATCTATGTAATCAATGCAAGAAAGAAGGGTAAATAGAAAGTGAATTTAGCCTTTCTTTCTTCAAAGCTATCATCTGAAGGTAATCTTAAACTTCTAGTATTCAGTCTTACATATGATCCTTCACAGCTACTGCTACCATTTTGGATTTTGCACGGACTTTACCCGCCACTGACATTTCCATAGAAATAATTGCCTTTCTTTCCCCTAATTCCTCCAGAGTAGAAATGACGACAATTTCATCGTCAATTGGGGTTGGGCTAAGATAATCAACTTCTAAATGAGCTGTGATGAAGCGACCGATAACTGTTTCGTCTGTCAATTCCAAACCTTTTTGATGATGGGCAAACCAAGCTGCTGACGCCGTACCATGGCAATCAAAAATAGTCGCTATCATTCCTCCAAAGACATTTGATGGAACTCCGCCAGTATAAGCATTTTCAAGCTTTATCCGACTAATACAACGCTCCCCATCCAGACTTGGATAGGTTTTTAAATGTAAACCCAAATCATTCTTTGGGCCGCAACCCCAACAATGCTGGAAGCGTTCTCCATACCTATCCTGGATAGCAATCGTTCTTGTTTCTAACATTCTTTTCACTCCTCCTTATTCAGATGGGGTCATTATATCAAGCTTCCGTCAAAGAGTAAATAGACTGGAAAACTAATATCTTTTTATCACTTGACTAAGTTTGATTTATAGCCGATTATTTCATAAAAATAAAAAGAGCATTTCCGCCCTTTCTTATATTTATATTATTTTGTTGCTTCTTTCTTCTGGAAAGTGGTTTGGTAATTTACTTTAATCGTTACTGTCATGTGAGAGTCCTCGTTTCTTTTTGATGACTCTAGTATAAGGGTCAAACCTGAAAGCTAGCTTAAGTTTTCCTTAGAGAAAGCTTAATCTAAATGTTCTTTCTTTTCCAGATGAAGAGCAATCATGCGCCACTCTGGATCCTCTTGCCAAGCTTCTGTGTAACGAAAAAAGAGCAGTTACGCTCTTCTTCCTTTATTCAATCTTAGTTTGTTGCTTCCTTCTTTTGGAAAGTAGTTTGGTAATTTACTTTAATCGTTACTGTCATATGAGAGTCCTCGTTTCTTTTTGATGACTCTAGTATAAGGGGCAAACCTGAAAGCTAGCTTAAGTTTTCCTTAGAGAAAGCTTAATCTAGATGTTCTTTCTTTTCCAAATGAAGGGCAATCATGCGCCACTCTGGATCCTCTTGCCAGCCTTCTATCGAACTAATGTAGCTAGCAACCTTTCTGGCTTCTTCTAAAATTGGAAAATCTTCGATAATATCAGCCACTTGGAATTCTGGAAGTCCTGACTGTCTGGTTCCAAAAATTTCACCTGAACCACGCATTTTCAAATCTTCCTCCGCAAGGACAAATCCGTTGGTCGTTTCTGTCATGATGCGCATGCGATCTTTCCCAGAATCCGTCTTGGGATTTGCCACTAGAACAGCATAGGACTGCTTGTCCCCCCGACCGACACGACCTCTGAGCTGGTGAAGCTGGCTAAGCCCGAAGCGATCCGCATCCATGATAATCATGACGGTCGCATTGGGAATATTAACCCCAACCTCAATAACCGTCGTCGAAACCAGAATATCTGTTTTTCTCTCCTTGAACTCCTGCATAATCTGGTCTTTTTCATCACTCTTCATCTTACCATGTAGAAGAGCCACCTCTGCCTTACCTGCAAAATGAGCTGTCAACTCTTCTGATAAGGCAATGGCATTTTTCAAATCCAGAGCTTCTGATTCTTCAATCAAGGGAGAGATGACATAGGCTTGGGAACCTTTTTGGATTTCCCCCTCTAACCAAGTCAAGACCTGAGGTAGTTGCTCATGTTTGATCCAGCGAGTCACAATAGGCTTCCGTCCTGCTGGCATCTGGTCAATAATGGAAACATCCATATCTCCAAAGGCTGTGATAGCCAGCGTCCGTGGAATGGGAGTCGCCGTCATCATGAGGACATCTGGATTGTCCCCTTTTTCCCGTAAAATACGCCTTTGCCCCACACCAAAACGGTGCTGCTCATCGATGATAATCAAGCCCAAACGAGCATAATCCACCCCATCTTGTATCAGAGCGTGGGTTCCGATAATCAAATCAGCCTCACCCATGGAAATAGTCTCCAAAACTTCCCTCTTTTCTGCAGCTTTCAAGGAACCTGTCAAGAGAGCCAGTTGCAAGTCTGGAAAGAGATTCTGTAAACTCTCAAAATGTTGCTCTGCAAGGATTTCTGTTGGCACCATGAGAGCAGCCTGGTAGCCAGCTGTCACTGTCGCATACATAGCCAAGCCAGCGACTACCGTTTTCCCGCTCCCCACATCTCCTTGTAGGAGACGATTCATATGGTGGTCGGACTTCATGTCTGTCAAAATTTCCTGCAAACTCTTTTCCTGAGCTTGAGTCAAGGCAAAAGGCAAGCTTTCTTTGACAGCTGTCACTTTTTCCTGAGACCAATTCAGAACCAGACCACTTCCCTGAACTCTATTTTCAGACTTGAGCGTCTGCAATTGCGTTTGGAAGTAAAAGAGTTCCTCAAACTTGATACGGCGAAGGGCCTGCTTGTATTCTGCTAAATCCTTAGGAAAATGCATAGCTCGGACTGCCTGACAACGGGACATGAGTTTGTATTTGTCCAGCAAAGACTGGGGAAGATTTTCCTCTATCAAGAGGTCCAGTCCCTGATCAAAGGCTGTCTTAATGACCTTAACCAAACTGGCCTGACTGATTCCTTGAGCCAGACGATAGACAGGCTGGAGGTCATCTTCCACCTGAGCCAGTACCTTCATCCCAGTCAGACTAGCCTTGGAACGATCCCATTTTCCAAAGACAGCAAGGGTTGCTCCCAACTCTATCTTATCAGCCAGATAGGGCTGGTTAAAGAAGTTCACTGCAAAAACGACTTCTCCCTGCTTTAGGCTAAAGCGCAGACGATTGCGCTTGAAACCATAATACTGGACACTGGCAGGAGTCACAACTTGACCAGACAGAACCGCCTTTTCTCCGTCTTCTAGCTCCAGAACCTGCTTAGTCTTGAAATCTTCATATCGGAAAGGAAAGTAGAGCAAGAGGTCTTGCAAGTTTTCAATTCCTAGTTTAGCGTATTTTTCTGCTGATTTTGGTCCCACACCAGATAAGACATGCAAGGGTTGATGTAGATTCATGCTCCACTCCTTTCTTTTCTAATAATATTCTCTCGGAATGCGGTCACTGAGAAGACAAACCACCTCATAGTTAATAGTCCCACGGTAGGTTGCTACCTGAGTTGCTGTGATTTCCTTGTCGCCGTTGGTGCCGATCAAGGTTACTTTTGTTCCTAGCGGATAAAGCTTAGGCAGACGAATGGTGATTTGGTCCATCGAAACCCTGCCGACAATTGGGCAAGCTTGGCCATCTACCAAGACAGAGAAATTCTGCATATCTCGTGTCCATCCATCCGCATATCCGATTGGCACCGTCGCGATGACTTGCTCGCTATCCGCCTGATAGGTAGCTCCATAGCCCATACAAGCTCCAGCTGGGACTGTCTTGACGTGAACCAAGGCAGATTCCAAGGTCAAGGCTGGTTTCAAGTCATAAGGTAAGTCCAAAACCTCTCCGCTAGGGTTAAGACCATACATAGCATCTCCCATACGGACCGCATTGAAAATAGTCTCTGCATGCCAAAGGGTCGTTGCAGAATTGCTAGCATGAACCAAGTCTGGAAGACCTTTCATACTAGCTAAAATAGTTTTAAACCGTTCTAACTGGGCATTAAAGTAGTCATCTGATTTCTCGTCTGCAGTAGCAAAGTGGGTAAAAATCCCTTCAACACGAGCACCATGTTGTTGGAGCAAATCTTGAGCCTGCTCGGCTTCACTAGCCTCTCGAAAACCAATCCGTCCCATTCCTGAGTCAATCTTGAGGTGAACTGTCAATCCAGTTAGGTCTTCTTCCTTATCTAAGAGTGCTTGAATCCACTCCAGTCCAGCCACAGTCAAGGTGATGTCATATTCTTTAGCTAGAGCAACAACTTCTAGCTCAGAAACTCCTAAAATGAGGATTGGCTTGCTCAGTCCAGCCTGTCTGAGTTCAATGGCTTCATCGATATTGGAAACGCAAAAACCATCGACATCATCTTGAATAGCCGTCACAACGGCAACAGCTCCATGCCCATAGGCATTGGCCTTGACCACTGCAAATTTGAGCGTTCCTTGAGGGATATGAGCCCCCATTTGTTGAATATTGTGTCGAATAGCTCCCAGATGAATCAGAGCCTTGGTTGGTCTATGTGGACTAGCTTTCATGATTTTCCTCCAAAATGACACTGGCTGTCACAAACTGATCTGTGTGGCTGATAGACAGCCAAATCTTTCCTGAAAATGGTGACCGACTAAAATAAGGCGCCCCGCGTTCATTGTTCAAGACTTCTAAATCCTGAAAACCGAGCTTGCCAATACCCGTTCCTATGGCCTTGGAAAAGGCCTCCTTAGCCGACCAGCGACCAGCTAAATATTCGATTTGTCTGCGCCCTTTAAGACTGGTGAAGCGTTCCATTTCCTTAGCGGTCAGCACGCGCTTAGCAAAGCCTTCATGTCGTGTAACTGCTCTTTCTATCGAAGCCAATTCTTCGATATCAATTCCGTGTCCAACTATCATTCTCATCAAAAGGAGTTGAGATTCCCCAACTCCATCCTTTTCACTTATTTTGTCAAGGTAGCATAAATTTCTTCTACCAAAGCCTCTGTATTTTCCCAACCTAGACAAGGGTCGGTAATGGAACAACCGAAGACCTCTGGTTGGTTTTGACGACCATCTGCTAGATAAGATTCAATCATAAAGCCTCGAACCGTCTTTTTGATTTTCTCGTTCCAATCACGATTTTGCAAGGTCTGGCGAACAATTCGAATCTGCTCCATATATTGCTTGCCTGAGTTATCATGGTTGGTGTCGATGAGGATAAAAAGATTTTCAAGTCCCATTGTCTCATAACGTTCAATGGCTTGGAGTAGGTTTTCATAGTAGTAATTCGGCATATAATTGCCATACTCGTTGACTGCTCCACGGAGGATGACATGGGACAAGGGATTTCCTGAAGTTTCAACTTCCTGCCCATGATAAAGGAAGGTTTGCTTGTTTTGAGCAGCATAGATGGCGTTAAACATAACACCCAAATTTCCTGAGGTTGGATTTTTCATCCCTACTGGTGCATCAATCCCAGAAGCCACAAATCGGTGCTCTTGGTCTTCCACAGAACGAGCTCCAACGGCATGGTAGCTGACCAAGTCATCCACCAAGATGAGATTTGACGGATAAAGCATCTCATCTGCCGTTGTCAAACCAGTCTCTGTAATCACGCGGTAGTGCAACTGGCGCACAGCCTGCAAGCCGTTAATCAGGCTTGGAGCCTTAGAAGTATCTGGCTGGTGCACCAAACCTTTATAACCGTCTCCGTTAGTCCGAGGTTTCGCAGTATAAACGCGCATGACCATGAAAATCTTATCCGCCACCTTCTTTTGCAAGGCGGATAAACGGCGAGCATATTCCAAGACTGCCTCTTCATTGTCAGAAGAGCAAGGACCAATCACCAAAAGGATACGGTCATCTTCCCCTGAAATGATGTCTGCCAATTCTCTGTCACGGCTTTCCTTGAGTCTCAAGGCTTCCGCAGACAATTGGGTTTCAGCCTTGATGACTTCCATATCAATTTCTTGACCTTTTTCAATAAATGCCATCTTATTCTCCTAACGTTTTGTAAATTTCTCTGACAAGGGCTTCTGTGTTATCCCAACCCAGGCAAGGGTCTGTGATAGACTTGCCAAATACTTCTGGCTCATTTTGTCGACCATCTTCCAGATAAGACTCAATCATAAAACCACGAACGAACTGCTTAATTTTTTCATTCCAAGCACGGTTAATCAAGGTCTGGCGGACAATTCGGATTTGTTCCATATACTGCTTGCCAGAATTGTCATGATTGGTATCAATGATGATAAAAGGATTTTCCAAGCCCATTTTCTCATACTGGGCAATGGTATCTATCAAATTATCATAGTAGTAGTTGGGAATATTTTTTCCATACTCATTAAGAGCACCACGAAGAATGGCGTGCGAAAGCGGATTACCAGTTGTTTCCACTTCTTTTCCTAGGAAAAGGAAGCTTTGTTTGTTTTGAGCAGCATAAATCCCATTAAACATAACATTGAGATTTCCAGAGGTTGGATTTTTAAAACCAGTCGAAAATCCTGCCCCACTTGCCACAAAGCGATGTTGCTGGTCTTCAACTGAACGAGCACCAACCGCCATATAAGAAATCAAATCATCTACAAGCGGCAGATTTTCAGGATAAAGCATTTCATCAGCTGTTGTCATACCTGTTTCCGTGATGACACGATAATGAAGATGGCGAACAGCTTTGATTCCGTTGATAAGACTAGGGGCTTCTGTCGCGTTAGGCTGGTGAATCAAGCCCTTGTATCCATCTCCGTTGGTACGAGGTTTGGCAGTATAAACACGCATAACCATAAAGATACGGTCTGATACTTCTTCTTGCAAGGCTGCCAAACGCTTAGCGTACTCAAGGACAGCTTCTTCATTGTCAGATGAGCATGGTCCGATTACCAAGAGAATTCGCTGGTCTTCTCCACGTATAATGGCTTCTAGCTCTTGATCGCGCTGTGATTTTCTCTCCAAAGCCTGACCTTCTAATTTTGATAAGGCACGAACTTCTTCAATATTGATTTTAGGACTTTTTGCTGTAAATACCATAACTCATCTCCTTATAAAGCAAACGGATACCAAGTAAAAATTTACTTTTCACAAGGTATCCGCCTCTAAACTATCTCATTTTATTGTCTTTTACCGTGACAGTTTTTAAACTTCTTACCAGAACCACATGGGCAAAGTTCATTGCGTCCAATCTGGCTCAAATCCAAATCTTCTGGCATACTTGCTTGGTGGGCAGCAATATTACGAGTCGCTGTTGTACTGATATGGCGTTCTGCCTGTGGTCTTTCTTGCTCATGAATTTGTGCTTTCATCATCAAGCGTGTCACATCAAACTCAATCGAACCAATCATGTCATTAAACATACGGAAACCTTCTGCCTGATACTCAACAACAGGGTTGTTCTGAGCATAGCCACGAAGTCCAACCGCGTTACGCAATTGATCAAGGGCATCGATATGATCTGTCCACTTGTTATCCACCACTCGTAGAATCAAAACTTTTTGGAATTCTTTAACTGCTTCTTCATCGCGTAGTTTTGAAACCTGACTATCGTAAACTTGCAAGGCACGTTGGAAGAGTTCTTCCTTAATAGCCTTATCAGACAAGCCTGACAAGTCTTCCATCGTAATTGAATCTTCAGGAAGCAAGTTGTACTTAGCAAAGTTCAAAATTGCTTCTAGTTTTTCATCTTGTTTCGCACGCGCATGACCATCAACGACACGACCAATCGTGCGTTTGATCATAGCCTGAATTTCAGGTGCCAAGTCACGATCTGCAGTGATGACATCGTAACGTTGAGCATAGATAATCTCACGTTGTTCACGCATGACATCGTCGTATTGAAGGACTTGTTTACGGGTATCGTAGTTATTTCCTTCGACACGTTTTTGCGCTGCTTCGACCTGACGTGTCAACATACGAGACTCAATCGCCTCTTCAGACATATTCAAACGTTCAAAGATTCCCTTCAAGCGTTCAGAACCAAAACGTTTCATCAAATCATCTTCAAGAGAGAGGTAGAATTGTGACTCACCTGGGTCTCCTTGACGACCTGAACGTCCACGAAGCTGGTTATCGATACGACGGCTTTCATGGCGCTCTGTACCAATAACACAAAGTCCACCCAATTCGCGAACCCCTTCACCAAGCTTGATGTCGGTACCACGACCGGCCATGTTGGTTGCGATAGTAACGGCACCACGTTGACCAGCATTCATGATAATTTGGGCTTCTTTATAGTGGTTCTTAGCATTCAAGACTTCGTGAGGAACACCAGCTGCGACTAATTTCTTAGAAATATAGTCACTGGTTTCAACCGCTACTGTACCAACCAAGACAGGCTGACCTTTTTGGTAACGGGCCTTAACATCTTCGACAACCGCCTTAAACTTAGCCTCGATACTTGCATAAAGTAGGTCTGAGTGGTCAATACGTTGAACAGGACGGTTGGTTGGGATTGGAATAACACGAATGTTGTAAATTTCACGGAATTCTTCTTCCTCAGTCTTACCTGTACCCGTCATACCAGACAATTTCTTGTACATACGGAAAAGGTTTTGGTAAGTGATTGAGGCAGATGTCTTGGTCTCATCCTGGATTGGCACACCTTCTTTAGCTTCAATAGCTTGGTGCAATCCATCAGAATAACGACGACCTTCCATGGTACGACCTGTAAATTGGTCAACGATCAAGATTTCTTGCTCTTCGCTCACCACATAGTCAATATCGAGAAGCATGATGTAGTTGGCACGAAGGGCATTATCGATAAAGTGAGTCAAAGCTACGTTTTCGATATCATAGAGGTTTTCAAGCTTGAAGTAGCTTTCAGCCTTGTCAATCCCTGAATCAGACAAACCAATAGTTTTAGACTGCACATCGATGATGTAGTCGTCTTTGTCCAAAGATTTTACATAGTGGTCTGCCATGTGGTAGAGCTGACTAGTTTCAACCGCATTAGCACCTGATACGATCAAAGGTGTACGGGCCTCGTCAATCAAGATAGAGTCAACCTCATCGACCAAGGCATAGTTAAGCGGGCGTTGTACCATGTTTTCAGCACGAACGACCATGTTATCACGAAGGTAGTCAAATCCGATTTCTGAGTTAGTTGAGTAAGTAATATCACACTCATAGGCTTCTTTTTTCTCCATTGGAGATTTGGCAGCCAAGTTAATCCCTACTGACAAGCCAAGCCATGAGTACAATTCACCCATTTCAGTCGCGTCACGTTCTGATAGGTATTCATTGACCGTAACTACGTGGACCCCTTTACCTGAAAGGGCATTGAGGTATACGGGCATGGTCGCAGTCAAGGTTTTCCCTTCCCCTGTACGCATCTCTGGCACGTCACCATGGTGAAGAACGATTCCACCCATGACCTGAACTTTATAAGGGAAGAGACCTAGGACACGTTTGGCACCCTCACGGACAACCGCAAATGCTTCATAAAGCAATGAATCCAGTGATTCTCCATTTTGATAACGTTCTTTAAATTCAACTGTTTTTGCTTTTAGTTGGTCGTCAGTCAAAGCAGCCATTTGGTCTTCGTATTTGAAAACCTTGTCAGCCATCTTTTCCAGACGACGGATTTCTCCTTTATCATTTTCGATAATTGTTTTTAAAATATTAGCCATGTTTTTCCTTACTTTAAATTCCGAATATTTTAGAATGTTCTTTTAATTTTAGCACAATTACTGATTATTTTCAAGGAAGAATCCCCATTTTGAAAAGGAAAAAGAGGCTAGTTTCCAAGCTAACCTCTCTGACTTTTATGATGATTTAATTGCCAACAAAAATCGGCAAAATCGCAAATAGGATAAATAGATTTATCCAAAGAGAAAAACAGCAGATCAATCCAAAAACAAAGAGACTGACTTTCTTGGACAGCAAGGCCATCAAAATCGACAGAATTCCAAAAACTAGTAAAACTTTCTGCATGATTAAGAGATTGATAGATATTCCCAGAACTGGTTTATCCCAAGGAACAAAGAAGAAAGCAATCCAGATCAGCAAAACTAAACCAATATAAACCTTGGAATAGCGTGTAATAAATGATTTTAGATGTGCCATAAGCCACCTCCTAAAAATAAAAACCGATGTAAATCAATGTCTCCCTGCTTTAGACTTCCCCAGTTCTCGTCTCAAGCGAAGCATTTTTTTGAAACAGAAATAGGTTAACCTATTCAGACCAATAGCTAGCAGAATAAAAAGAAACCAAATGCCCCATAACTTGATATCTGTCAAATTTCTCAAGACGATATTGAAAAACAGAACTGAAATAACTGTCCAAGCAAGGCTAAAAAGAGCATAGAGGGGGATGTAAAACCAGTAAAAATAGTAAAAAATTGGGAAAAATTTACTTTCTCTATTATCCTTTTCAATCCAATTGAAAAAGTAAAACCAGGGAAATAAGATTATAAATTTAAACAAATGTTTCATCGACACCTCCTTTTTGATAGCGTTTTCTATTATTTTATTATATCAAAAAAATCTGGAAATGTCATTCCAGATTCTACTTTTTTATTTACGCTTTCTTGCGATGAGATGGATTGGAGTTCCCTCAAAGACAAAGGCCTTGCGGATTTGATTTTCCAAGAAACGCAGGTAAGAAAAGTGCATGAGTTCTTCTTCGTTGACAAAGATAACAAAGGTCGGTGGTTTGGTTGCCACTTGGGTCGCATAGAAAATCTTGAGGCGTTTTCCTTTGTCTGTCGGTGTTGGGTTGATGGCAATAGCATCCATAATCACATCGTTCAAGACAGCTGATGGGATACGTGTGTTTTGACTTTCACTGATTTGCTTGATCATCTCAGGCAGTTTGTGAAGACGTTGCTTGGTCAAAGCGGATACAAAGATAATCGGTGCGTAAGGCAGGTATTGGAACTGCTCACGAATATCTTCTTCCCAGTTTTTCATAGTGTGGTTGTCTTTTTCAAGTGTATCCCACTTGTTGACCACGATAATCATCCCTTTACCAGCTTCATGGGCAAATCCTGCGATACGCTTGTCGTATTCACGAATGCCTTCTTCCGCATTGATGACCATCAAGACCACATCAGAGCGGTCAATAGCACGCATGGCACGCATGACAGAGTATTTCTCAGTATTTTCATAAACCTTACCAGATTTACGCATACCAGCTGTATCAATCATGGTAAACTCTTGACCATCTGTATCTGTAAAGTGGGTATCAATAGCGTCACGTGTTGTTCCAGCAACTGGACTAGCAATGACACGGTCTTCTCCCAAGATAGCGTTAATCAAGCTTGATTTTCCAACGTTGGGACGACCAATCAAGCTAAACTTAATCACATCTGGGTTTTCTTCTTCATATTCATTTGGAAGATTTTCTACAATAGCGTCTAGCACATCCCCTGTACCGATACCATGGACAGATGAGATAGGCAGTGGTTCACCCAAACCGAGGGCATAGAAATCATAAATATCATTTCGCATCTCAGGGTTGTCCACCTTGTTAACTGCAAGGATAACGGGTTTGTGGGTCTTATAAAGCTTACGGGCTACGTATTCGTCCGCATCGGTAATTCCTTCCTTACCAGACACGACAAAGACGATAACATCAGCTTCTTCCATGGCAATTTCTGCCTGGTGCTTGATTTGTTCCATGAAAGGAGCATCGACATCATCGATTCCTCCTGTATCAATCATGCTAAACGAACGATTGAGCCACTCACCCGTCGCATAGATACGGTCACGTGTCACTCCTTCGACATCTTCTACAATGGAGATTCGCTCACCAGCGATCCGATTAAATAGGGTTGATTTTCCAACATTGGGACGTCCTACAATGGCAATAGTTGGTAGGGCCATAATTTCTCACTTTCTACAATAACTTCTTTTGTTCAAGATTTTTTCTAGTTGAGCTTGGTTCAGCTTGACCAAACTGTTCTGCTAGACGCTGACTCCAGCTTGTGGTCGCACGCGCTCCAGCATAGTCAGCCTGTACACGGTCATAAGCTTGGATTGCCTCAGTTGACTGTTCTTGATATTCTTCCTCAAAGACAACATTCTCTAGTGGCAGTCTTGGTTTCACATCATGATTTTGATTTGGTACCCCTAGTGCCATCCCAAAGACAGGATAGGTGTAGTCAGGCAGGTTAAAAAGCTCTGCCACTTCTTCTGACTTGTATCGAACCAAACCGATAATCACACCACCATAGCCCAAGCTTTCA
The DNA here is from genome assembly GCF_038148955.1 of Streptococcus pseudopneumoniae. GTDB lineage: Bacteria > Bacillota > Bacilli > Lactobacillales > Streptococcaceae > Streptococcus > Streptococcus pseudopneumoniae_T. The sequence continues at coordinate 14,884 of NZ_JBBJZY010000020.1, read as the reverse complement.
GCTGCCAGCAGGGCATTTTGACCAGCAAGAGCTGCATCGACCGAACTAATCAAGAGCCCTTCCACACCTTGTGGTTGGAAAGTATCGGTATGAAGTCGTGCTCCCTTTTCTGCTCGGTTCAAATCTCCGACAAAGAGAAGGAAAACAGCAGACTGGCGAATGGCTTCTTGAGGTACCAATTCATACAAGGCATCCTTCTTTTCTTGACTTCGCACTACAATCACAGAGTAGGATTGGAAATTCTTCCAAGACGAGGCCATTTGGGCTGCTGTCAGGATTTCCGTCAAGTCTTCCTGAGGAAGGGCTTGCTCCTTAAATCTTCGAACAGACTTATGAGCTTTCATCAGTTTAATCGTTTCTGTCATCGACGGTTCACTCCTTCTAAACGAGTCTCCTCAGCCAAATAACGGATGCGTTCCATGACGCGTCTGGCTTCCCAGGTTTCGTCATTTCCATGTTTCCCTTTAGCGAAATGCTGCTCCAATTCTTCAAAGTCGAAGTTGGACGTGAAAAAGGTCGGTAAATCTTCCTGCATCCGATATTGAAGAATGACTTGCAGGATTTCATCCCGTACCCAAGCTGTTGATTGCTCGGCACCAATGTCATCTAAAATCAGGACTTCAGAAAGCTTAATCTCATCCACCAAGGTCTTGACATTGCCATCACCGATAGCATTTTTGACATCTATGACAAAGCTAGGATAGTGGAGGAGAGTTGATGAAACACCACGTTTTTCTGATAAATCATGGGCTAAGGCAGCCACCATGAAACTTTTACCCACACCAAAGTCTCCATATAAGTAAAGACCTTTTCGAATAGTTGGATATTGTTCCACGAAGGCTAATAGCTTTTCAAAAACTGGCAAGCGACCCAAATCATCCAAGTCTACTTGAGCCAAACTAGCTTGCTTGAGACTGGCTGGCAGATTGATTAACTTGAGACGGTTCTTAATAGCCGCTTCTTTTTCCGCTGCGATTAGTTCAGGAGTTTCTTCATAAGAAACATCCGCATAGCCATGATTCATAACCAAAATCGGCTTGTAGCCTTTGGCAATATAATCCGTATCCCCACGAAGAAACTTATCACGCTCGGTGATGTACTGATTAAACTTGGAGATACTGCGATTCAATTCCTCTGGAGTCAAGGATTCTTGCTGGATAAAGGCCACAACATCAGGGTCCTTCATGATTTTCTGGACCAAATCTTGATAATGAAAACGGCTAGGTTGACGTTTGAGTACGTCTCCGACACTTTCCATCTAATCTCCTCCTTTTTCTAATCGAGCTAATAGTTCTTGTTTCTTACGTTCTAGTTCCAGACGAGTTTCCTCGCTGGTTTCATTCTTATAATCTGGATTGCTCCACTTGGGTACATTGGACTTGGCAGGACTGGGTTTACTGCTTTTTTGAACCTGATTCTTCTGTCCTCGCTCACGAATGCGCAAGACTGCCTCTTCTGCCGAATGAATTTTTTGATAGGCGTAATCATTGGCTACCTTCATGGCATATTTCTCATTGATATTTGCAGAATCTACCTTATTAAAAGTCAATAAGAGAATAATATTGATGACTTCGTCCAGCAAGCCCAAGCCAGCCATCTGTTGCAAGAGTTCTCTCTCTGTTTGGGTAATGGTCCCCTTGCGGGTTTGCTTGATTTCTGCCAAGAACTGCAGGGCAGTTTTACTTTTTGCTTCCTTGATAATGGTTGCTTCCTTAGGACTAAAGTCAGAGGAAACAGGTTTTTGAGCGATTTTCTCCCGCATGCGTTTGGTTGAAATAACCTGGGAAACAGCTGTTGACTTAGCCAGTTGATAGGTCTCAAACCAAGTCCATTTCTTCTCCTCGGCAATGGCAAAGAGGTTCAAGACATCGGACTGCTCATCCGCAAAACGAAGCCCATCTCGAGCCATAAACTGACGAAAATGGTCCAAATCAAAATCATTGGCCACTTTCTTCTTGAGACCAAGATCTTCTTGACTTCCCAGTTCTGCCAAGTCTGGAAAAACATGATTGAGTGAGACAGGTATTTCTTCTCCCTCAGCACTCTCAACTTTTAAATCCTCCACAGCTGCATCACCAATCTTTTTCTCCAAAAGTCGGCGATAAACAGGATGCTCCAAGAAATCTTGACTAGATAGAGGAGCATGGAGGGCTAGCTGATAAACATCTCCCTTTTGATAGAGGGTCAAGAGATTGAAAGCAGATAGGATTTTCAGGGATTTTATCAGTCTATCCATCCCAAAATTGAGATGATTGAGAATGCTTGAAAAAAGATATTCCTTTCTACCATTATCCCAAAAACTGATTGTATAAAGATAAAGGCTCAGTGCCTCCTGACCGATAATCGGGAGGTAGCACTGTACCAGAGATGAGGTATCTTGCGACACCCGATTATTCTTTAGATAAGAAAAACGGTCAATTGGCTTCATTTATCTTTCCTTTTTCTTTTTAGAGGACTGGGTGATTTGTTGGAGCAAGCTCTCTAACTCACTGACATCCTTAAAACTACGATAGACACTGGCAAAACGTACATAGGTAATCTCGTCCAGTTCAGCCAACTCCTCCATGACGAGCGAACCAATGTCCTCACTTTGAATTTCATTTTCATTTCGACCACGGAGTTTCTGTTCGATACGATTGACTACCATGTTGATTTCATCACTTGACACAGGACGTTTCTGGGCTGAGCGAATAATCCCATTAAAGATTTTATCTCTGGAGAATTGTTCCCGTGTGCCATCTTTTTTAACAACCACTAAGGTTCTTTCTTCTACTCGTTCGTAGGTTGTAAAACGGTGCTGGCATTCATCGCACTCACGTCTTCTACGAATGGTGTTCCCTTCTTCTGCTTGGCGACTATCGATAACACTTGACTTGGTAGCCCCACATTTTGGACAACGCATCTTTTCCCTCCTTATCGTTTTCTTTTCATTATACCATTTTTTAAACGATTCCCAAAACAATTCTTCTTTTTGCTTGACAAGTTTTTTGTTTTGTTGTATTATTTAATTAAGACAAATAGATAAAAAGAAAGGAGACCAAGATGTCCTGGACATTTGACAATAAAAAACCCATTTATTTACAGATCATGGAGAAAATCAAGCTTCAGATTGTTTCCCATACACTGGAACCCAATCAACAACTTCCAACCGTGAGAGAGTTAGCTAGCGAGGCTGGTGTCAATCCCAACACCATCCAAAGAGCCTTGTCAGACCTTGAACGAGAAGGATTTGTCTACAGTAAGCGCACAACTGGACGATTTGTGACTGAGGATAAGGAGCTAATCGCCCAATCACGCAAACAACTATCGGAAGAAGAATTGGAACACTTCGTTTCCTCCATGACCCATTTTGGCTATGAAAAAGAAGAACTACCAAGCGTAGTCGGCGATTATATTAAAGGAGTTTAAGCCTATGTCATTACTAGCATTTGAAAATGTATCCAAATCTTATGGAGCAACCCCAGCCCTTGAAAATGTTTCTCTTGACATTCCAGCTGGAAAAATTGTTGGTCTCCTTGGGCCAAACGGCTCAGGAAAAACAACCCTGATTAAACTAATCAATGGCCTCTTACAACCAGATCAAGGACGTGTCCTTATCAACGACATGGACCCAAGCCCAGCAACCAAGGCCATCGTAGCTTATTTGCCGGATACGACCTATCTCAATGAGCAAATGAAGGTCAAAGAAGCCCTAACCTACTTCAAGACCTTCTATAAAGATTTCAATCTTGAACGCGCCCATCATCTACTTGCAGACCTCGGCATTGATGAAAATAGTCGTCTCAAGAAATTATCAAAAGGGAACAAGGAAAAGGTACAACTGATTTTGGTTATGAGCCGTGATGCTCGTCTCTACGTTCTGGACGAACCTATTGGTGGAGTGGACCCAGCAGCCCGTGAGTATATCCTCAATACCATTATCAATAACTACTCACCAACTTCTACCGTTTTGATTTCTACCCACTTGATTTCTGATATCGAGCCAATCTTGGATGAAATTGTCTTCCTTAAGGACGGAAAAGTCGTCCGTCAAGGAAATGTAGATGATATTCGCTATGAGTCTGGTGAATCCATTGACCAGCTCTTCCGTCAGGAATTTAAGGCCTAAGCAAAGGAGATTATTATGTTTTGGAATTTAGTTCGCTACGAATTTAAAAATGTTAACAAGTGGTATTTAGCCCTCTACGCTGCCGTGCTCTTCCTTTCTGCCCTTATCGGGATACAAGCGCAGACCTATAACAATCTGCCTGTCAAAGAAAGCCAACCTGTCCTACTCATTTTTCTAGCAACTGTCTTTGGGGGGTTGATGATTACACTGGGGATTTCAACCATTTTCTTAATCATTAAACGCTTCAAAGGTAGTGTCTATGACCGACAAGGCTATCTGACTTTAACCTTGCCAGTTTCTGAACACCATATTATCACAGCCAAACTAATCGGCGCTTTTATCTGGTCGTTGATTAGCACTGCTATCCTAGTTCTAAGTGCTGTTATTATTGTGACCATAACGGTTCCAGAATGGATCCCTCTTTCTTATGTGATTACATTTGTAGAAACACATCTCCCTCAGATCTTTCTTACAGGTATATCCTTCCTACTAAATACCATTTCCAGTATCCTCTGCATCTACTTGGCTATTTCCATTGGACAGCTTTTCAATGAATACCGTACAGCACTCGCTGTTGCAGCCTACATTGGTATCCAAATCGTCATTGGATTTATTGAACTTTTCTTCAATCTTAGTTCTAATTTCTATGTCAATTCACTTGTAGGACTTAATGACCATTTCTATATGGGAGCAAGTATAAGTATTGTTGAAGAACTCATATTCATAGCTATCTTTTACCTCGGAACCTACTATATTTTGAGAAACAAGGTTAATTTGCAATAGTTTCATAATCAAAAAGGATAACATCTCATCGCAGAGAGGCTATCCTTTTTCTTTTATCTCATTTTCTGTCTAACTTTATTTAAAAAACAAATCCTTTTAAATCTGATTTAAAGGTCTTGTTTAATTTCTCTATTGTGACACTATCATTATATTCCTTACATATTTTCATAGCTTTGGAACATTCTTTTTTACCTAACTCTACTTGATTCGTTTTTATGAGATAAATACCTTTTAAAAAAAGCAAATAAGTCTTTTCAAAATAATATCCTTGTCTGGTCAGTAAATTTTCTAAATCATCTATAAAAAATTGAGCGCTATCTAACAAATTATTTTTTAATAATAATTCTAAATTAAATAAATATAAAGGAATTACTCTATGTGTTCCCATATCTGTTTTTAAAAAATGTCGTGTTTTCTTGATTACCACTCTATATAGTAAGCTTATGGTTTTAGTATTCATAAAAAACACCGAATTATAGAAAATTTTCAGTTCATACTCCATCCAATTATCTACAGAAAGCAAATACTTGATTAGCTCATTACATTTAGAGGCATTGTAAGGAAGGTTTGCAAGGCGATTAATCTGTTGTTCAGCAATCAATTTTATGTGAAAATTGCATAAACTTTTTTCCTGCTTTTGTTTTAGCTCTATTTTCTTTATTAGTTCTTGTAACAAAATGATATCTGAAGAGTTCACAGCATGTTCTAGTTCTTCAAAAAAGCATTCTTTTTTGGAATAATAGCAATGGACTAATTCTTCAAATTCCGAAAATGAGATCCCCAGGCGATTTAACAAAATATAAAAATGATCAATAGATAATTTTGTAATCCCATTTTCGAAACGAGAAATAGTTGACTCACTAATCTTATCACAAGCCAAATCTTTAAGACGAAAATTTTTTGAAATACGGATATCCTTTAAAACTGCTCCAAAATTTTCCATAGTATTCCTCTTCCATTTCTGCAAAAAATAAAACCTGTTTTTTTATTTGTGATATGATTATGATTATACAAAAATAAAACAGAAAGGACAATATGATTATGAAAAAAATTTTATTGTCATCAGTTGCTTTACCGAGCCTAGCGACAACACTACCAGTAAATAGTCCAGTTTCTGCTCAAGAATCTATCTCTCCCTAGGCTTATAGTCAATCCAATGGTCGTTGGTGGTATAAACATTCTGACGGTTCTTACACTAGAAACGGGTGAAACATCAACGAGAGCAGTACCTATCGAAGATGTTAATGCTATGGAAAAGGTTTTTAGTAACCAAAATTTTAGCAAAGTTGTTCGTTTCCCAGATAAAACAAAAGCTGAGATTATTGCAAATATGCAAGAACTATTTGAATCTTCTAGCAAAAGCGATGTGAACCACCTTTACTTGTCGGTACGATATCTATTGGTAGCGATAAAACGGTATTTACAGGTTGGGATTCACTTCAAAATAGAATTATTTCGCCTATGGCAGACACCAATACTAACGGAAAAATCACTTTATAGGAACTGTATCAATACTCTTATCCTCTAGTCCTTGAAGCTGCATCAAGCAGTAATAAGGAGCAACATGTATCAATTTTTCCAGAAAACAGTCAATTTGTTTTATTTCAAAAATAAGGAGTTAAGAAAATGAAAGTATCAAAAAAAATCACACTATTTAGTTTGTCTATAGCAGGTTTAGCCTTACTAGCTTTCCCTCATTCAGGAAAGGCATTTGAGCTTAAAGGAGTTTGGCATGTTAAAGGAGGAGTTGTATATCAAGATGACAAAATTCTTCGATTTAACAATGGTCATAGCATAGATATCAAAGTCTTGGATTTACCAAAAACTGAGAAAATTGAGTGGAGGGTCAGTCTCAATGGTCAAGATCAAACTGTCAATTTCCTAAGTCAAGAAGTGGACAAATCTATGGTCGGTACAGAGGGGCGTTACCTGAATTTCTATGTACCTTATGGCTATAGAGGAGATATCAAGGTAGAAGCCAAGAGCGGAAATGAGGTAAAGACCTGGTCCACTAAAGTAGTAGATGATGTATATAATGATGGCGGAAAGAGTGGTTACTTTCGTATTGACGAATCAAATGATCAACACACCTACCTTGATGCAAAATGGGACTATCAAACTAAGACCTACACTGCTACCTTACCAGAGACTCTCAATGGTCAAAAAGTATTTGCTTGGGAAGACGACTATGTAGAATTGAAACTTCAAAAACCAGGAGTTATCAATCATTCCTACAGAGGGGGAGGAGCCTTCAAAATACTTTATCCGATTCTAAAAGCAGAAAGTTGGCTAAAAAAGAATTACAGTGAAAGCTGGTACTATCAAAAACAAGGGCAATTAGTTAAAAATGCTTGGGTTAAGGACAAGGGAACTTGGTACTTTATGAATGATAAAGGGGTCATGTTCAATCAAACTTGGCTCTATCAGGGTGGCAACTGGTATGCCTTTAAATCATCAGGAGCTATGATTGCTAGTGACTGGCTATATGATAATCACTCTTGGTATTACCTAAAAGACTCAGGTTCTATGGCGACAGGTTGGATCAAAGATAGTGGATCTTGGTATTACCTAAGCAATTCAGGTGCTATGTTAACAGGCTGGGTCAAAGATAGCGGCTCTTGGTATTACCTTGCTTCATCAGGTAAGATGCTTCACAATACCTACACACCTGATGGTTACTATGTAGATGCCAGTGGCGCTTGGAAATAATCTAAAGTACACATTTTATTCCATCAGCTATTAGTGTACATGCTCAGACTAAATGTTATCAGAGATGCAAGAAAAATCTAGATAATAATACAAAAAGCGAATCAAAACAACGAATTCCGTTTTGTTCGCTTTTTGTTTCAATCTGTGTCATTACGATATTTTCATTTAATTGTATATCCCCCAAAAATTACATTTTTATATGAAGTATTTGAGATAAAAGCAAACTCTAAATCATATCCTCAAAAAACAGGATTAGAACATTTGAAAAATCGAACGCTCAAAAATGATAGTCTATCTGGTGGCGAGAAACAACGCCTAGAAATCGCTCGCGCCCTCTACCATGATAGCCAACTCATCTTATCAGATGAGATTAAGGCCAATCTTGACTCGGAAAATAGCAGAAAAATTAGCGATTTACTCTTCTCCCTACCTCAAACAGTCATTGAAGTCATTCACCACTACACGGAAGAAGACTTAAAACACTACGACCAAGTCAGTCACTTAAGCAAAGAAAAGTAATATTCTTCGAAAATCGCTTCAAACTATGTCAGTTTGACCTACAAACCCAAGACTTTGCTTTGAGCAACATGCAGCTGACTTCCTAGTTTATTCTTTAATTTTCATTAACCCTTGTGCATTTCCTTGAAATTTTCTGAAAAAAGAGTAAACTGGTATGAAAGAAGTCTATTTCGTGGAGTATAGGATGAAATTATATGTTCAATTAATGATTCTCTTTGTGATTTCTCTAATCGGAGAGGAAATTTCCAGTTTCTTTCATTTGCCCATCCCGGGCAGTATTATCGGTTTGATTATTCTTTTTCTAGCCCTGCAGTTCAAGTGGCTAAGGACCAGGCACGTCAACATGGTGGGAAACTTCTTGCTGGCCAATATGACCATTCTCTTTTTGCCGCCAGCAGTGGGAATCATGGAGAAGTTTGATGTGATTGCTCCCTATCTCCTACCCATTGTCTTGATTGTCTTTTTTGCAGCTGTTATCAATATTATCCTTATTGCCTTGGTAGTTCAGTTTATCAAACGACGGTTTGAGGGAGATTATGAGAAAGGAGATGCCAAATGAGTGAATTTGTTTCCAATCCCCTGTTTGGGCTTGCCCTGTCTATCCTAGCTTATCTAGTGGGAATGCTGATTTACAGACGTTTTCCTCATCCATTGACAACGCCCTTGCTTTTATCAGCTGTTTTCATTATTATCTTTCTGAAAGTGACGGGTATTTCTTACCAAGATTACTACCAAGGTGGGGTTTATCTGAACAACTTGATTGTCCCGTCGACCGTGGCTTTAGGTATTCCGCTTTATAAGAGTTTTCACTTGATGAAGCATCATGCTCGGAGTATTCTTTTTGGAAGTCTATTAGCGGTAGTTGTCAATACCTCTTTCACAGCTCTTGTGGCTAAGATTTTTGGCATGGACTTTTTCTTAGCCATTTCTCTTTTTCCCAAGTCAGTAACAACCGCCATGGCAGTAGGAATAACAGAAAAATTGCAAGGTCTGACTACTGTGACCTTGGTGGTTGTAGTGGCGACTGGGATTTTAACCAGTGTAATCGGCCCAACCCTTTTGAAGTGGTTGAAAATAGATGATCCAGTAGCTGTTGGTCTTTCCCTTGGAGGAACAGGCCATGCAGTCGGAACAGGAACAGCCTTCCGATACGGTTCTGTAGCAGGAGCTATGGGTGGTTTGGCTATCGGTGTTACCGGTATTCTCTATGTCTTTGTCAGCCCCATCGTAGCCAGTTTGATATTGAGTTAAAAAGCAAGGAACTCGAGCAATCTCATTATGGTAGTGACATGGGGTCTAACTTCTCATATTTATACATTTCTCCAATCAGTTAGTTGTTTACAATCGAGATTTTCTATACTCTCCTTATAAGATTTTCGCATAAGATGAGACAGCACACGCTGAAGACGTCTATATTATTTAGATTTAATGCAATCTTTTAAAAGAGTTTTGATAATCTATATTTCTTATTTAGTTTAGTTGATTTCATATCACTATACTATAATGCTTATCCAAATGATTACACGATCAAAACACCCTATTATTAGATGCTTACGAAACAGATTTTTATACTCTTCAAACCACATCAGCTTGTCCTTAGTGTGTATATGTTACTGACTTGGTCAGTTCCTCAACCTCAAAACTATGTTTCGAGGAGCCTTCCACTGACTTCCCAGTCTGATTTTCATTGAATATTAACGATACTTTATCACATAAAGAGGCTGGATGAAAAGTCTTCACAATCAAAAAATGCATACTATCAGGTCTTGAAAAATCCTGGTAGTATGCGTTTTTTGTGAGCTGACTTATTTCCTTTCACTATATCGCAAAATGAAATAAGAACGGAACGATGAGATTTTGGAATTCAAATCAATTTATAAGAATGTTTTAGAAGCAATATTATCCTATTCCAGATTCAGTTCACTATACAATTGAGTTTTCAAGCAACCTGTTTACACAATGTGTGAATAATTAGGTTCGTGATTCCACTCTTTTTATCTCTAAAAAACCTCGCTTTCGCGAGGCTCTTCTATTTATAAGATAAGGCACGTTTAAAGGTTTTCCAAATCCCTAAATCATCCGTTTGAAGAACGAGACTAGCATACATGCGTCCGATAAATCCTGTTGCTACCACTGCAAAAATCACTGTAATAGCAAGTGAAATCCATGCTTCTACTCCCCCTGCATAGCCATTAATGGTTCTAAATGGCATGAAGAAGGTCGAAATAAAGGGAATATAAGAACCAATCTTCAAGATAAGATTGTCACCAGCTGCACCCAGAGCTGTCACTCCAAAAAAACCACCCATAATCAAAATCATCAAAGGCGACAAGGCTTTTCCTGCGTCCTCAGGACGAGAAACCATAGAACCTAGAAAGGCCGCCAAGACGACGTACATAAAGAGACTAACCAAAATAAAGAGCAAGGTATTCAGTGAGAAAGCATCTCCCAAGTGATCTAAAACACCAGACTGAGCCAAGAATGGCAAATCTTTAAAGAACAGAATGGCAGCCAGACCACCTACAACATAAATCCCAATATGCGTTAAAATCACCAGAAATAGAGCCATCATCCGCGCATAGAAATAGTGACTAGCCCTTATGCTAGAAAAGACGACTTCCATAATTTTGGTGCCTTTTTCACTGGCAACTTCCTGAGCCGTTACACCCGCATAGGTAATCAGAATCATATAAAGAAAGAATCCTAAGGCTCCTGCCGCCATTGTTTGAATAAACTTTTTATTTTCCTTGGCTTCATCAATCTTTTCTGTGAATTGAACTGTCTGCGCTAAGCGTTTTTCCTGCTCTTGAGATAAGGAGGCCGTTGAACGATTAAGCTGATTTTGCAGTTCATTGAGTGTACCTGTAACCTCAAATTTAATTCCATTTTCAAGCGATGTCTCGCCATGATAAACGGCCTTCAAGACACTATCCTCTTGGTCAATGGTCAAATAACCTTTTAATTTTTCATCCTTGATAGCAGCTTGAGCACTTGCTTCATCCTGATAATCAAAATTGAGACCATTGGTAGATTTGAGACCTTCTGTCACAGCTGGAACCGTGCTAATCACTGCTATCTTACCACTTTGAGCCATTGATGAGCCTTGGAGATAGCCAATTCCTCCAGAGAGACCGATAAACAAGAATGGTGAAATCACCATAAAGAAGAAACTCCACGATTTGACATGTCGAAGATAGGTTTCCTTGATTACAACCCACATATTTCTCATACTTCCACCCCTGATTCTAGTTTAAAGATTTCATCAATTGTTGGCGCTTGCTGGTCAAAGGTTGCGATGTATTGCCCCTGAGTCAAGATTGGGAAGAGTTCCCTTCCAGCGCTCTCATCCTCCAAGATTAATTTCCAGCTACCTTGTTTGGTCAAGCTCACCTGCTTGACATGAGGAAGATTTTCCAATTCTTCCTTGCTTCGTTCACTTGAAACAAAGAGACGCGTTTTCCCGTATTGATTGCGGACATCCTGAACTGGCCCATGCAAGACCACACGACCATCTCGAATCATGAGAATATCATCACAAAGTTCCTCAACGTTGGTCATGACATGGTCAGAAAAGATAATGGTTGCCCCACGTTCTTTTTCTTGAAAAATGACTTGCTTGAGCAATTCTGTATTGACTGGATCCAAACCACTAAAAGGCTCATCCAAGATGATCAAGTCTGGCTCATGAATCAGAGTAATAATGAGCTGAATCTTCTGCTGATTTCCTTTTGACAGACTCTTAATTTTATCTGTCAGCTTCCCTTTCACTTCCAACCTCTTCATCCATTGAGGGAGTTTTTCCTTGATTTCCTTGGCATCCATGCCTTTTAGAGTCGCCAAATAGCGAACTTGTTCAAGAACTGTCAATTTAGGCATGAGACTGCGTTCTTCAGGCAGATAGCCAATCCGAGCATAGGTCTCCTGACGAATATCCTGACCATCCAGACTGATTTCTCCTTGATATTCTAAAAACTTCAAAATACTGTGGAAAATCGTTGTCTTCCCAGCACCATTTTTTCCGACTAGTCCCAAAATACGACCTGGTCGCGCTTGAAAGTCAATACCAAACAAAACTTGCTTGGATCCAAAACTTTTCTCTAGACTTCTTACTTCTAGCATCTTTAACCTCCGAAATTTCTTTCACTCATTATACTCCTTTTTGATAGCCTCTACAATGATTTCTGTCCATTTTGAGAAGACTAATGCTATGTAAAATATGGCCTGGAGCGTTTTTAGTGATAAATCCATTATACAGTAAAAAACTTAATTTATACCTTCCGCTCCTCAACTGTCTATTTTTGATCCTGAATTGTTACTTGAGTAACTCCTTTTTCCTCATAAAGTTCTCTTCCTCTAAAACTTCTGGAAAAAAGCGAATAATTTCTTGACAACATTTTTTATAAGAAACAAGTTCATCTATCATTTCAAGCAGGAGTAATCCTTTATCTACTAATGGACGGAATGGAATTCAACCGCTTGTCCCACATGTTTTCTAAGGATTATATCTATTATGCACACCCCTATAGGATCTAATGAGAATCACAACAGGCTCATTCATAGATGGTTACCTAAGGGAACTAAGAAAACGACTCCCAAAGAAGTCGCATTCATCGAAAATTGGATTAACAACTATCCGAAAAAATGCCTGAACTACAAGTCCCCCAGAGAAGACTTCTTGATGGCTAACTTGAACTCGAAATTTAGCTTTAGCTTTTCTAGCTTTAGAATACATCTAAACTTTAGTAAAGATGACTATTCGAAAGCTCGAAGACCTCAAAACTTTCTCAGATATGTTATTCTAAGCTTAGAATACTTTTAAATTTATGGAATGACGATTGTTCTAAAGCTAGAATACATATAAACTTTGGGACAAGAGCCTATTCTAAGTCTCGAAGGGCTGTATTCCCATCTATTTCTTATCAAAAAGACTCATTCCCCCTTTCTACTTCAAAATATGGTATAGTAGAAATATACTATCTATGAGGAGTTTACATGTCACAGAATAAACAAATGAAAGCTGTTTCTCCCCTTCTGCAGCAAGTTATCAACATCTCATCGATTGTCGGTGGGGTTGGGAGTTTGATTTTCTGTATTTGGGCTTATCAGGCTGGGATTTTACAGTCTAAAGAAACCCTCTCTGCCTTTATCCAGCAGGCAGGTATCTGGGGGCCACCTCTCTTTATCTTTTTACAGATCCTACAAACGGTCGTCCCTATCATTCCAGGGGCCTTGACCTCTGTGGCTGGCGTCTTTATTTACGGCCACATCATCGGGACTATCTACAACTATATCGGCATTGTCATTGGCTGTGCCATTATCTTTTATCTGGTGCGCCTCTATGGGGCTGCCTTTGTCCAGTCTGTCGTCAGCAAGCGCACCTATGACAAGTATATCGGCTGGTTGGATAAAGGCAATCGTTTTGACCGTTTCTTTATTTTTATGATGATTTGGCCCATTAGTCCAGCTGACTTTCTCTGTATGCTGGCTGCCCTGACCAAGATGACCTTCAAGCGCTATATGATTATCATCATCCTGACCAAACCCTTTACCCTCGTGGTTTATACCTACGGTCTGACCTATATTATCGACTTTTTCTGGCAAATGCTTTGACATATAAAAAATCCGTTTGGTTTTCCAAGCGGATTTTGTGCTTTATTTTGAAACTTCTTTTGCAAGAACAAAGTTTCCAAGAGTAGCAGAACCATTTCCTGCAACTGCTGGCGTCACGATGTAGTCACGCACATCTGGTACTGGTAGGTAGCCGTTGAGAAGAGCTGTAAATTTCTCACGGACACGGTCCAGCATGTGTTGTTGAGCCATGACTCCACCACCAAAAACGATCACGTCTGGGCGGAAAGTCACTGTAGCATTAACCGCAGCTTGAGCGATGTAGTAGGCTTGAACATCCCAGACAGAGCTGTTAAGTTCGATGTTTTCACCACGAATACCTGTACGAGCTTCAAGACTTGGTCCAGCCGCAAAGCCTTCCAAACATCCTTTGTGGAATGGACAAACACCGTTGAATTCTTTTTCAATATCCATTGGGTGTTTAGCCACATAGTAGTGACCCATTTCAGGGTGACCCACACCACCGATAAACTCACCACGTTGGATAACACCAGCACCGATACCAGTACCGATTGTGTAGTAAACCAAGTTTTCGATACGACCACCAGCATTGTTACGGGCAACCACTTCACCGTAAGCAGAGCTGTTTACGTCTGTTGTGAAGTACATTGGCACGTTGAGGGCACGACGAAGGGCACCAAGCAAGTCTACATTTGCCCAGTGAGGTTTTGGTGTTGTTGTGATAAAGCCATAAGTTTTTGAGTTTTTGTCAATATCAATCGGCCCAAATGAACCCACTGCAAGCCCAGCAAGGTTATCGAATTTTGAGAAGAACTCAATGGTTTTATCGATTGTTTCGATTGGAGTTGTTGTTGGAAATTGTGTTTTTTCTACAACGTTAAAGTTTTCATCACCGACAGCACAGACAAACTTTGTACCGCCCGCTTCCAAGCTTCCATATAATTTTGTCATGATAAACCTCTTGTTTTTATTTTCTTTATTATAGCATATTTCGAAAGTCTAAATTTCTCTATTTTTTAGATTTTCCTCTGTAAATCTTACCATTCAAGCAAAAACGAACAAACATGTCATTTGTTCGTTTTCATTGTGAGAGGGAATATTGTACTCAATGAAAATCAAAGAGCAAACTAGGAAGCTAGCCGAAGGTTGCTCAAAGCAATGCTTTGAGGTTGTAGA
>NZ_JBBJZY010000019.1:0-40899 GCF_038148955.1 Streptococcus pseudopneumoniae | reverse complement strand
GAAGCACTATATAAATAAAAATACATGGGTCAAAAGAGGCTTAAAATAAGCGTTTATGCGTTGTAAACTACATATATTTTTTACCGTAAAAATACAAAAGTTTACACCTTATGCCCCCTTTTTGCCCCTCGTTTTTTTGAACAATAGGATTGTAATTTTGCTTTCTAATCGTTCAAAATGCTTGTTTTTGCAAAATATAAAACCGTGATAATTGTTACCATTCCCGCTTATATCCATAGTCAATTTCTGCATTGCGTCTGATAGCTGCTGCTTTTTTCAAGTCTACGCTACTACCTAAATATTTTGATTTTTTATCAACGTTGATATACGCAACATACCTCTTCTTACGCTTATTGTAGTAGACACCTCGAACGCCAGTGGTGCTTTTAGCTGTTGGTTTATTGGTCTTTAAAGATTCAGGGTCACTGATTTCAGCCATTCGCTCTTTTGTACTGCGTTTTTGCTTGCAACCACAACTTGAATTTCGCTCTATCTGATTACTTTGCAATTCGATGTGATTTCCGCAATGCTTGCAAATGCAATTCCAGTAGACACGTTGATTTTTTGAGTACGCTCTATCAACGATTTTAAAATTATCTGTCTCTGTGTCAGTCAAATCTTTATATCGCTCTTGCTTTTTCTCTTCGTTCAAGCAACCGCAAGAAGTTATTGAACCGTTTTTTAAGTGGTCTCCTCGAACGAAAGTAACTGTTCCGCACTCACAAAGACAATGCCAGAGAACTCTTCCTCGTCCAGTTCTTTTTCCAACATCGCCAAGAACGGTCAGACGACCGAAATGTTGGTTTGTTAAGTCATCTTTTGCCATATCTTACCTTTTATGCTACTTCCATGTGCAATTTTACCGCACGCATAGCTAGTGACCACACGCTAGTTCCTGGCCAAGCTTCTTTTCCCATATTATCAACATTTGTCATTTTTGTGTAAGCGTCCATTTCAAACGCAACACCCAATTTCTTGCAAGCCCAATCCCAAGCTTTTGCTTCCTCAGATGTTTCAGCATCAGCATATTTTTGGTTAACACGTTCAACAACTTCTTTTTCGTGTGCCCAAGCTTCCTTCAAGCAGTCAGCAAATGAAGCATATTCAAAGTATTCACGACCTGAAAAATCTGCATATTCGAAGTCACAAATTTGATAGTTACGTGTAAACATTTCCCAAGCTTCTTTCATGATTCCTGATTTGTCATAAGCTACTTTTTTCATCTTTGTTTTCCTCTTTTTTGTTTTATTTATCTTACAAGTATAGTATATAACATTTGTTATATATTGTCAATAGAAAACACAAAGAAATTTAAAGTTTTTTTATTTTAGAAAGCACTTTTAAAGAAAATAAAAAAAGCCTTGGAATTGGCTTTTAAGACGTTTCCTGCATTTGGTTTGCAAGTTCGGTTAATTTGTGGCCAGTCTCGATTGTGAGGTTCTCGACCTTTCTTTTCCCTTTCACTAGAGCTGAAATTGTAGGTTGGGCGACACCGCTCATTTTTGAGATCTGGTAACCGCTGGCATTTTTCAATAACCATTCAATTTGCTTTGTATCTACTTTCATGATATACTCTTTCTAAGGCTGATTACTCTGTCAGCCATTTTATCTTACAACCCCCTCATTTTTTGAGGGGGTATTTTTATTGTTATTTTCCAAATCTTGCTACGAAAAGTCTGTGATATAATTCGATATCTTCTCTTGTAACATCGAGCAATTTTTCGTGTGATTTCTTCACATCAACATATTTAGCAAGTTCTTCCACTTCACGCATATTGCTGATATCATATCCTGCATATAGTAATCCATAAAGTGCTTCGTGAATCTCTTGCAAGTTGTTGTCAGGAAATTCGACTATCTTCTTAGAAAGATTGGACATTTTAGATAATGTTCCAGCTTCGTTACGAATCGCGTTTGTCCAGCGTTGTCCAAGAATCATGTGTCCGTTTTTCATTGTAAGTTCCTCCGTTTTTTTGTTTATTTATCTTACAAGTATAGTATATAACATTTGTTATATATTGTCAACACTTTTCTTCGACTTTTTTAAAATATTTTTTTCGTAAACAAAAAAATGCGCCCGAATCAGGCGCCACCTTCTAAAAAAGGTTGTGTGCGGTTAAACCTTATTCTCACTGTTCGAGAACTAAAATACAACCTGTTTAAATTATACTACGATAGTTCCAAAATAGCAACAAAAAAACCGCAAGCCTAAGCCTGCGGTAGATAAACATTTTAGAAAAGTTTTCCTTTCATTTTATTTTTTTGAAATTTTAAATAAAAATGGAGCATTTAAGCTCCTTCTTTGAAATAACAGACACTTGGCTGGTCGGTGTACCCAGCATCTCAGATACCTTTTACAAGGTGCGGCAGGAACCTTTCTACCCTCAAATGTCTTTCGTTATCTCACAACTATTATATCACATTTTATTTTGTCGTAATCAAGCCATCCGGCTCTACTGTGAACTCTGGCTTATCTGCCATTGTTCCGTCTTCCTTGATGTAGTACCAGCCTTGACCTGCTCTGACGAATTCATTAGATACCATGTTTCCGTCCTTGCTATCAAGGTAGTACCATGTGTCCCTGTACTTGACCCAACCCGTCTTCATAGCACCTTCTACATTGAAATAGTACCACTTCTCAGCGATTTTCTTCCAACCTGTCGCCATTTCTCCTGAGTTATCAAACCAGTACCAGTTGCCGTCTGAGTGCTTCTTCCAACGGTCTGCAAGCATGTAGCCTGAACCGTCGAAGTAATACCAGGTTCCGTCAATCTTCTCAAATTTGTCTTTTGGATAGCTTCCATCTGAGTATACGTACCAGTAGCCCGTGTCATTCTTCTGCCAGCCTGTTTCAGAGCCTAACCCGTTCTCAATGTCTCGCTTAAACTGTTCACGGCTAACACCCCATTTCGCAAGATAAGGATACGGGTCAACGTGGTCGCTACTGTTATCCGGCTGGTTATTGGTACAGTATTCATGCGTTTTGATACCTTCCAAGTCGTCTGTATCAAGAGTTTTCGGCAAACCTGCTTCATCTGCTAGGTTTCGTAGCAATTCGATATAAAGGCGATAGTCTGTCATGAACTCTTCTTTAGTTGAATGGCTTTCAATCAATTCAACTGCTGCATAGGTCTCAGCATTCCAACCGCCCCCAACATCCCACATTCCCTTGTTTACAGGACCTACCTGCATAACACGACCGTTACCAACGACATGAGAAAAGAACCCAAGTCCAGGGTCCTTTCTGTAGTGGTAGTCCGCCTCATTTTGAGCAGTTGAGTTGCGGTTGCCTGTTGAGTGGGCGTGAACCTGACGGAAAGGCTCAAATCCAACAATCGGCAAATCCGTGCGTAGTCTGCTTGTATCAATATCCATGATTACTGTCCTCTCCAAGCGTCATTCATCTGCTTCACGGCTGACTCAACAAACACTTCAAGTTCTTTATCCGTCATAGTGACATTGTACTTTTTAAGTTCTGCAAGCATATGTACTTTAGCTTGTTCTAGCTTTTCATCACCCTTATAGCCTGTTTCCTGAGCTACCTGCTCTACTGCGTGTACTGCATTTTTGGCTACGATTTCAGCGATTTTTACCGCTTTTTCTCCGCCTTTACGCAAAAGATACTCTTTCACTGCTTTTACAATGTTTCCTACTGCTACAGTTAAAAATCCTGTAGCAAAAGCAATAATCAATTCATTAAATTGTGTCATGTGTTTTTCCTTTCTATTCAACAAAAAATATAATATTCATAGGTTTGAAATCGCTACTACTCGCCCCGTTGTCAGAGAAATATCTCTTAATATCTTCGTTGATATTATTGATGTACATTGTACTTCCTATTAATTGTGGTGTTTGGGAGTTTGAAGGTATGGTTATAAACGATTTTGCACCAACTATATGAATTTTTTTAATAAGTTTGCTGTTAAATTCTGAAGAATGATCATTAACACGGAGCGCAATGAATCTACCATATAATTTTGTTCCAACACCAAGAATTGTGATTTTTTGTAGCGGGTCTAACTCCCACACCAACCTACTGCCAATGTACCTTTTGGCAATCTCTCGATTACCTAACATGATTCTTACTCTATCTCTCATAGTGTCACCTACTTAAAAATGTCGTAAATTGTGTTAGGGTCCTTGGTGGCGATAGCATCGTATTGTGCTTGTGTTCCTGCCCAATACTTGAGTGCTTGTTGCCCCTGTTGATTGATGATGTTTTGTCCAGGCGCCCCCGTTGCACCTCGTTCGCCATCATTGACATTATCCAAGCGAGTGAAAGCAGAGGCTTTTAGACCTCTGTAATTCACTTCAATGCGGACTTCGAACCAACCACCAGAGCGCTGAGTGGCGCTCCATGCTCCGAATTTTCCGGCTGAGTCAGCTGTCTGATTTCTCAACACTCCCCAATTATTATTTCCGAAACCACGGTAATAATAATCAAGAGTATAGCCACTCGTGAGCTTCTCTCCATCATAAAATACATCTGCGAATAAATTTAGCTGGCTAGTAGAACCATTTCGATAACTCCCTTCAATGCGGACAGTTGCATTTAAGCTGTGGCCGTTTTCACCCCTCAAGCTATCCCGTTGAGTCGGTGTCAGTGTGTCGAATGATGGTCGATTTTCTAGAGCCTCTACACGTCGTTTCAAATCGCTATCTGACAATTCTCTTGAACCAATTCCTTGAACAGATACATTTGTGCCTGAAACTCTCGTGACCTTCCAAAAACCTTGATTGGTACTTGTAGAACCATTCCAGAAATCTTCTACAATATCGCCTACCTTGATGCCATCAGGGTTCATAATATCGTCTGTTCTGATTGTAGCGTTAACACCTACGCCACCACCAGGGATATCCCCTTTAGCGATACGATGAACAGGAACATCTGAAGAAGGTAGCTCGACAGAGCCACCATTCGTCAGACTTAAACGATTGCCACTCAAACTAAGAGTCTGATTGTCATTGTCTCGTTTATTCTCAAGCGTGCTAAGTCGTTGCTTAATCTCGCTATTTTTTACTGCGGAATCCTCTTTAATGCCCTTGATATCCCTACCAATAGCTGTTGCTAGATTTTCAAGGTTATTCATAGGCTTCACGCTTTCGCTTGATTATATGTCGCTACTAAATCAAGATTGGCAATCTGGTCTACACGTCCGCTGACTTCGGTTACTTTGCCGAGAAGTGCGCCGTTTTCATCCTGACCCATGTTCGTGATTTTATCCGCAATTTCTTTCAGCGTATCAAGATTTTCAGGAACAGACTCACCCAAGATTTCAGCTTTGACTTCTGATTTAGCTTGAGTGACTGCCTGTGAAATAGCTTGCGTCATTGCTGAAGTTTCTACTTTAGTGCTGACACTTTGCTTCACTTCCTTGATATCTGCTCCGACTGCTTGTGCGAATGCTGTTAATTTTGTTGTGTCCATGTTGTTAAACCTTTCCTAAATTATAATAAAAGAGCAAGTCAGGGAAATCCGGACATGCTCCACCTTCGCTTGCAGGTCGTTCTGCAAGCTGTTTTTTTACTTCTTTTTCGATGTCTAGCTCCTTCAAAGTGTAGACATCTTCCGTAACCAATTCCTTATCTGAGGCCACTATCTTGATATGTGTTTCTTTGTCACTGGGGAAAATATACCCTCCAGCGCTAATCTCTAAGCGGTATTTCCCGATTGGCAAGATAGTGTCCAGATTAAAATTCACGCTTGAGTTCGTGACAGTTACCCTCTTCTTCCATTGGTACTTGCCCATTGTCAGACTAACGACCGCCACCTCCCCATCAAGAGAGAGGACGGCTCGATAATCTTCGTCTAAAAGGACAAATCCAAAGGTAGAAGCCACATCACCCTGCTTGATGAGGTAACCACCATCCACTTGAGCAAGATTGGTCGTATTGAGATTACAGACCATTCTGCGCCCCTTTCTTAGCTTTTGCTCTGAATCAACGTTTTCAACTCTCTGACATCTTCACCTAACGACTTAACTTGTTCCGCAAGAACTAAGATAGCCTTGTTCTGTTCGTCATGGTTATCTAGCCGTTTGTTTGCAGATCTTTTAAATTCATTCAGATTCTCGATGTCCTTTTCTAAAACCGTGAGACGATTTTCTTGTTTGGTCGCTCGGTCTTTCATTGAGAAATAAAGTCCGATGACAGGAATCAGAGAGAGGAAAATTTGGACAATTAAACGTTCAAATTCTGCCATAAAGCACCTCTATCCTTTAGGCTCGTACTTCCATGCTGCGCCTGTCCCATCCATTTCAAGACGACCGTTTCGGACAAAGTCGCTAACTGGTTCACCATTGTAAGTAAATTCCTTGTTCAACTGAACCAAGATACGCTTACCTTCTCCGTCCACTTCAACGTGCGCTGGGTCTTCGATAGTAATCAAGTCGTGTGCCATGTACTGTTTCCCAACTTCAGCAAGTGGAATGAGTTCAACCAATTCCTTGTAGTTGGTTCCATAAGCAATTGTCTTGCCTGCTACGGCATTTAAAACGACCGCATGGATAATTTTCCCATAGCGGTCAGTTTCTTCTTGATTGTGCTTAACAGCTTGGTCTGTAGCCGTCTGCTTAGTTTCTGTCTCAGCCAGTTTCTGCTCAGCCTGTTCCAATTTAGCCAAAGTCTGCTCTAGTTTAGCTTGAGCAGTAACGATGGCATTTGTCGGATCAAGTTCCGTTCTAATAAAATCTAAAACCGCTTGAATCAGCACCTCTTCATTATCATTCGTGCGGTTGCCTGGCAACTCCACACGCTCGTAGCTGTAGCGTCCAGGTTCTTCTTTCTCAATCGTTACGATTGTGACATTCTTTTCCCCTTTTAGAATAGGGCTTCCTGTTAATTTATAAGTCATTAGTTGCTTCCTTTCATTTTATCTTGCGTTTCTTCAAACAGTTCTTTGAGGGCTGGGTCATATTCCAGCACCGCTTTAAAGGCCTGTAATTCAGCCAAAGCCAACGTATAGTGTGCATCTAAATGCGCACGCCCCAATTCGCCTTCTGCCAAACGGTTGACGAGCGACTCAGCGACTAGCTTGTCGATTGTGTGATTATCCATGTAGTTTCTCCATTTCTTTGATTTTCTGGTCTAGTTCTTGGATTGCTTTCAGCAAGTAGGGTACAAATTTTGAATAGTTGATAGACAGATAAGATGTCACTTCATCTGTTTCAATTGCTTCAGGTACTACCTTCTGTGCTTCCTGCGCAATCAAACCAACCTCTTCGTATTTCTGGCTCTCGATGAAATCAAAAGAGACCATGTTCAATGCTTGGATTTTATTCAAGGCATTAACTGGACTCTCTTTAATATTTTCTTTCAAGCGCCTATCTGAACTCGAAGTGATACCTGCATAGCCTCTCCATTTTGCTGTAGTGATTTGATTCCACCAGACGACGGCATTCTCTCCTCCAGCTGGATTTGACCCAGCACCGTAAATATCTGCATTTCCTGTCCAGATACCTTTGGTAGCATTAATCTTACTGTAGAAGTTAACGTTTGTAGAGCCAGAAAAGTCAACTTTACCATAGAAGCTAACTGTATTCTTACAATACATCTGCCCATCTGTATCTACATGCCAAGAGTTCGGTCCTGCTTGGTTCCAGTTATCGCCCCAATTCGCCCAAAAGGCTGTCTTGGTACCATAACCAGCACCATTTCCCATTCCAACCGAGAATTGGTTCACTCCAGAAATCCAGCGACCACCTCCGTTGTCAAACTGACCCAAGGTGAAACCTCCAATTTCGCCTTGATAGGCTTGTAGGAAGGTTGAGCTAGACACGACTGATTCAATCTTGGTTGTAAAAATTTGCTTGGATGTCAGCTTGTCAATCAAGGCATCTCTAGCGGTCAGGCTTCGAATCAGGGCATCGTCTACGCTGATTTTATCGCCAGTAATCGCACCAGCTTGGATATGTTCAGCAGTGACAGAGCCGGCTGCCATCTTCCTAGCAGTTACCGCACCATCTACCAACATGTCGGACTGTACACGAACGTGTGGGGCGATGATATCAACACCTCTTGGACTTGCGGAAATGGTAGAGGCTAACTGCTCGCCAGTTAAAGTAGTAGAGCCAATGGTCACACCTTCTGATGTCACTTGAACTCTCGCACTATTAGCTGCGTCTCGCACTTCCTGTCTGATTTCTCTAGCAGTCTGAGCGATGGCACTCTTGACATTCGTATCAAAGAACTGAGTCAGCGCCCCTTGGTTGTTCTGCTGGATTTTACCCCAAAGAGTACTGTTTGGGTCTTTCAGTTCTATTTCAATAGAACGCATATCCTTGAAGAGACCTGACAAGGTACGTTGCGTTATAGTAGGCTCCACGAAACTCGTCGGGAAATCCCCCTGCTCCAGCTGGATATCCGTCAGCACCGTGTCACCCACACAGCCCATATGATGAAGCTTCAGCAGTTCATCTCGTGTCCGTGGCTGAAAGACCTTGTAATATCGTCCGTTGTGCTCAAGAGCAGGCGAACGAACGTTTTGAATGGTAATATCCATGTGTTACCTCCATGTAGAATAGAAGCTCATATAAGTTTCTCCGTTTGATGAGTTAAATAAACTTTTTGCTTTCTCAAAATCTTCGGTAGTTCTAAAACGGGCTTTAATGTGGTTGTTACTATAGCCTCGTTCTAGTGTTACTGGAATAACATTTGATTCAGTTTTACCGATGAAACGAACTTCGTCAATAGAATAGTTACTGAAACCAAATCTATAATCATAGATATTCATTACATTTTCTCCGTAACTTGGAGACGCAATAACAAATTTTGAAAAAAGTTCTAAAACTCGTATTCTTTTTTCCCAAACCAGCCGAGTTCCTACATAACGCTGAGTAATTTCCTTGTTACCAATATAAATTCCTTCTCTAGCCATACTACCTCCTACGAATTGCTATAAATGTCATAGATGGTATTACTATCCTTGTTAGGAATCGCGTCATATTGAGACCTTGTACCAGACCAATACTTCATCGGTTGCCCGCCATTTTGGTTGATGATGTTCTGTCCAGGCGCTCCTGCTGGACCCGCATTTCCTTGGGGTCCTCGTTGACCTTCTGGGCCTCTCGGTCCTACTGCGCCTGCTGGGCCGGTTGGTCCTGCAGGACCTCTAGCACCCTGTGGACCTTGTGCGCCTTTCAGCCCCTCTCTCTGTTGGGTTGTCAGGTTCTCGAATCGCATGACACCGTCGGCACCTCGTGGTCCTGTTTCCCCACGTTCTCCACGGTCACCTTTCGGACCAGTCAGATATTGCAGGGCTGAGAATCGGTCACGGCCATTCCCGACCTTGACCTTACCAGTATCACTCTCAACGCCTAACTCGCCATCGAGTAAGACCAGAGTGCTACTTGCCCAGTCTCGTGCTGACATGCGCTTGTGCTGTACCCTTATCGGGATTGTCTCTGTCATGTTCTACCTCCGTTAAAAATAAAAGTTGGATTCTCGCTCCAACTTCCCTCATATCTTGCATTCTGCCCGTCAGCTACCGTCTTATAGACTGGCGCTAGTTCAATCCGTCTTGTCTGATTGTCAACCGTCACAGACTGCTCTACATTCTGATACCAGTCGCCTGAGAAAGTCAGACGATAGGAACCATAGTAGACTGCTAAGACCTTCTCTTCTTTCTGGACAAGGTCTTTATCTATCGCTGGCATGACCGTATTAGCAGGCGCAAGATGAACGTGTCCGCCATAAAACGGATTCTTATTGACTACCACAGTCACATCAGTTTTCCCGTATGGCGTGCAGGTTGCTGACCAACTAATGACGTACTGCTTACCAACCTCAAAACCGTCTCCATTGTGACCAACCTCCACGAAATCCGTTCCATAACTGATTTTCTTGGCTGTGCCACCGTTGAGACGGTTCTTATTGTACTGGGTAGTGCCGTCACCACCAATTAAGCTAGCGTTGACCCTTGCAGTCTCACTGACCTGCTCTAATTTCTTACTGAGTTCAGCGATAGAGTCCGCACCGCTCATCAGCTCCTCACGAATACGCTTCACGAACTCAGGACGCTCTTTCTCCATTTCCTCATGGATTTTAGCACCGAATTCTTCAGCATTTGCTTTGTATTTTTCGATAGCATCATCTATCGCTTTTTTACGTTTCTCGAACTCAGCTTCAAAGGCTGCGTCTGCTGCTTCTATCTGCGCTTGGATTTTGGCTTCAATGCCATCTTGTTGCTTTATCTGCTTGGTAATCGTACCCTCATAAGAATACTGGGTATCATTCCCAGCCTTACTGTCTGCACTGATACGACCTCTCAGACCACCTTTGAAAGTAAAGCTCTGACTTAAGACAGGAACTTTAAAGGTTTCTTTCTTATTCGTCTGAATGGTTACCCATTGCCCAACCTCCAGCAGTAAATGGCCTTGGTAGTTGAGATTATACGGATAGTAAGTCAGGTTTTTCAGTTTGTAATACAGGTCATTTAAAGCGCTCTGAGTCATAAAGACATTATCCAGTTCCAAAGACCGACCTGTCTTCATACCGACTGTCAGAGACTTCTTATCTGTCTTACAAGTGATACCAGCTATCTGATACTCAATCTCACTCTTGGTTAAACCATGTAGGAAGTAACTGTCAGCGTTGATCGTGATGTTGGACTCGGTCAAATCACGGATTTCCATCTTACCTTCTCTGTTAAAGAAGCAAGACATCCCAATCATCTGCGTCATAGCACTCAGCATATCCCTGAAGGACAGCTTCTTGCCCTCAGGTACTTGCTCAACATGGTAACGCATAGCGCTGATTCCGAAATAGTCATTCGCTAACTCAATGCCTGTTTTTAGGCAGATTTCCTGAATAACCTCTCGTACCTCAGCTGGAAAATGCAAGTCCGTCACATACTCACGATTGAGCTTAAACATACCGTCCATAAGCTCCAGCGTGGTTGTGTTTCGGTTTCTGTCAATCTCAATATCGTTGATGAAGTATTCCCCCATCTTGACCCACTGGTAGGTATCCCCAACCAGTAGACCAATCTCAGGGTGTAGGATATCCAGCTTATTGAACGTGGTAATGATGCTGGTAAAGGTAATCTTACCGCTACCTGCACACGTTCCGCCGGGCTTGTATGTATCGCCTTTGATGTAGCCATACTCAAAGCTAGCCTCTTTGATATCCCGTGAAGCATAATCTCCAACACGAATAGCCAGCGTCCTGTCCTTGGCAAACATGGCTCTGTCAAATTGTCTTCTGGTTAAAGCGTCCATTTTCTTACCTCTCTACCAGATTAAATTTAGCGCCAGACCACGGTTTGAACTTCTCAGTGAAGGTATAGCTAGGAGCTGTCCTATCACCGACGTAGAAAGTCCCAGTCGTCTGACCTTTAACAGGATCAGGGTAGGAAACCTCAAAAAAGACTGCTGACACGGCATTTAAAAGCTGACTCATTTCTTCCTGAGTCAGCATGCCCCACTCACAGTCTAGTTTGCGCTTAGTCGTGATACGGTCACGCACCATGTCGCCATTAGCATTACGCCCTGTTTCTCCATCGATATCTTGAATACCGACCTGAAAAGATTTGGGAGGCTTCACAGCCACCCCATTGATTATCAATTGTGCCATTTAACCTCCTAAATCTTGAGCAAGGTTTGACCTGCTCGTTCATGTTCCTTGTTGATTTCTTGGATGGCTACCCGTCCGAACTCATGACCTGCGATTTGGATAACAATGTCGCCGTCGCCAGAAAATCCACCTTGTGGACCGACACCAGCCATGGCATTTACTACCGCACTGCTGACAACTCGTCCAAGCGTTTGGATAAAACCTGTATTTTCAAGTGGTACGACCGCCTCTTTACCTGCTTCACCAATCATGGCAATAGTTGGACTATCAACGATACCACCACGGGCAAGACGAGGAAGGCTAACTGTGCTTACACTTCCAATCCATCCTAGACCAGGCAAGTTTCTGACAACATCTAAAACACCATTGATCATGCCGATAAATCCATTAACCACATTCTCAATAGTGTCAAGAACCGCATTAACAGCACCCTTAAACGCACCACCTACTGCCTCTCCGACCATCTGACCAGCGTTTACGAAGATACTTTTTACAGTTTCCCAAACGCCTTTAAAGAAGTCTCCGATAGAACTAAAGGCATTTTTAACAGCGTCAAAAGCTTTTCCGAAGATTTCTTCAAACCAGCTTGCTACTTTGGAAAGCGCACTTGTAACATCGTTCCATCTTTCACCAAACCAAGAACCTAGTTTGCTAAAGATGTTTGTTAGACCAGTCCATGCTTTTTGGAACATGTCCGTAAACCATGCCCCGATATTAGCCAAAGCACTAGTCACATCCGCCCAACGTTGTCCAAACCATGAGCCGATCGGTGTGAAGATATTAACGATAGCGTCCCATGCTCCTTGGAATACACCAGAGAACCACTCTCCGACACCAGAGAAGATGTTAACAATGGCATCCCACGCTTGCTGGAACTTCTCGCTAAACCATTGGCCTATTGGCTCAAAGATTTCTTGAAGCTTCGTCCATAAACCGCTGAAAAATTCTCCAATTGCTTGACAAATACCACTGATAAAATCACATAGTCCTTGCCATGCAGTTTTAGCGAACTCAACAACAGTGTCCCAGTTTTGGTAGAGCAATACGCCGATAGCAATCAAGGCTGCGATTGCGGCAATAACTAAAGTTATCGGACTGGTCAAGACTGCAATAGCTCCATTAAGTGCCCATGTTGCAGCTGCTGCGACTCCTGCAGCAATCGATTGAGCAATTTCTGCCGCTGCTGCAAGTCCCATTTGCGCCGCATGAACACCCCAAGCTAGTGCTGATTTACCAAGTTCTAGAGCAGTTTTTCCTAGCTCTACAATCAATTTACCAGAATTGACTGCAAAGTCTTTCGCATATAAGGTATTTAAATACACGCTTTCTGCAAAGTCCTTGATCTTGTCGACTGTCAAGCCTTTTACAGCGCCAACTAAATCAGTGAAAGCTCCGCTTAATTTACCGATTCCTGCTGCAAGACCACCTGCCTGCTCAGCCCAAGACATGAATTTAATTCCTTCCCAAGCTGTTGATACCAGACCAATTGCGGTGGCCATAGCTGAAACTATCTCTCGATTATCCTTACACCAATCAGAAAAAGCAACGAAAGCATCGCTAACGATTTTCACTGTATCAGCTAGAATTTTTAAAGCCTCTAAAATAGCTCCACCTAGTACATCGGCAACTCCACCAATGCTGATACCGAATGTATCGGCTAAGAACTCAGCAAAAGGCTGCATATTATCTTCCCAGACTTGTTTGAGAACATCAACCAATCCTCCAAAAGCTTGACTCAAAGAATCAATCGCTGGTCCGATATGGTTATTGTATACATCTTCAAAGCCATCTGAAAATCTTTGTAATGCTGGAGTAACATTGTTGTCGAAACTATCTAGAAAGACTGATACGATTTGAGAAATACCGCTAGAAAGAGTCGTTATAAACGGACTAACATGCTCATCATATACACGACTAAACGCATCCCCAAAACGGTTCACTGCTTGCTCTATCGTTTCAAATACTGGAGCAATCGCATCCAATGCTCCCTGCAAGGAATTTGATAATTTCGGAGCGTTATCTCTCACAATTCGCTCTAAGCCTTTGAATAAATCACCACCAAGCTTGCTTCCAATCTCGACAGCTTTTGAACTCAAACTTAAAAACGTTGACACAATAGCGCTACCAATACGAACTGCACCAGTTGATGTAATGACGTCGTAGAAAGCACTAGAAAAAGCCTGAGCGATATTTCCTACTGCCTCTGCAATGTTACCAATATTATCAAACAAAGCGACTAACGCCCTGATAATACGTTCCTTTTGCCTTCCGAGACCATTTGCAATACTTTCGGCAAGGAAAACACCAATACCCAAACCGATAGTGGCTATTGATCCTGTCACTTGCCCTAAAGCATAAGCGATTTTTTCAGCCATACGGTTAAAGGCATTCACAACCCTTGGGTCAGTAGCAATTTCTCCAAGCGTCTTAGCTATCTGGTCTAAGGCGGTCTTAATGCGTTCTATACCTTCTGGTCTAAACGCTGCATCAAAACCTTTTTTGAAGAGGTCAAACAACCCTTTCAGCTTATCTCCAAGACCGTCAAAAATGCTCTTGAATTGGTTGCCCATGTCGGTCAACTCGACTTCTGGCAAGATGTCTTTAAAAGGTCCGCCACCGCCTCCCTTTCCTTTACCACCTTTGCCACCGCCACCGCCTCCAGAACCACCTGCATCGTCGTCTTTTGGTTTTTGCAAGATGTTAATCTCATCAAATCCCATTAGACCAAGCAATTCTTTAGCAGCCTTCTTAGCGTTTTTGGCTGAGTCTCCGAGGTTGTCAGCAAGTCCTCCTGCTGAATCTCCAGCGTCGTCCACTGCGTCGGCAAGGTCTCCTGCACCTCCTGCAGCATCCTTCATGGCGTTACCCATGTCTCCAACTGCTACGCCGACACCATCTTTTACTGTGGCTTTCTTGTTGAACATCAAAGCAATAAACTCAGCGAGTTTAGCAGTCACGTTCTTCAAGACCATGGCAAAAGAGTTCAATACTGGCATAATCGCATTGATAATCGGCAACATAGAGTTACCAAGGTTCAATGCACTATCTTTCATCAGTGATTTAAACAAGCTGATACTACCGTTAACTGAGTTGGATAAGGTATCTCCATACTTAGCTGTGGCCTGTTCCAAAATGGCCATCAGACGGATTTGTTGCTGTGTCTGATAGTCTAACTGTTGCCAACTTTGTCCGTTCGCAAACTTCTTAAAGGCTTCTGTGGACTCAATCATAGCTACATTGACATTGATTCCTAGGTCTTCAATCGCTTCGGTGTTCCCTAGCAAACCTGAGCGAATCCGCTCCATAACATCAGTGATACTACGCCCTGAACCTTCTGCAATAACTGCCGATGTCTGCAACATCTTAGCAGTATAGGCGCTTAGCTTGTTGGTATCTTTGATAAACCCAGAAAATAGGTTTGAGTAGACTGCACCATAGTTGGTCGCCTCACCCACACCCATATTCATAGCGTTGGCGTTATCGCTAACCCATTTTAAGAAAGATTGCGAACTCTCGCCCATCTGGCGCTTGATTTGGTTCATAGACGCTGATACTTCAAGAGCAGTCTGCGCTGAATACATCCCAACATCAAGCATTTTCTTACCAAGAATTGCAAAACCAGCAAACTTAGCTAGCTTGCCAAACGCACTACCGATTGAGTTCGACTGTTCACGAACTTTGGCAGTGGCATTCTTCACTTGGTCAGATGTTCCTTTGACCTGATTCTCGACTTCTTTCATCTTCTTCCTGAAAGGCGCTATCTCAGCGTCAATCATGACTTTCAATTCATCAAGAGTTGCCATTCACTTCCTCCTTCCTTTTTCGATTATGTCTTTCTGCAAAATCACGCATCCGTTCCTTATGCAACAAAAGCGCTTGTCTCTGTCGTTCCTGTTCTACCGCTTGTTGTTCTTCTACAAACAACTCAGGCGCATATTCCCAGAACTCAAAGACCTTGGCATCCTTGGATAACAATAAAGAAACATGATTGGATATCATCTGCGAAAGTCTATAAGAATCAATAATCTTTTCCTTACGCTCTTGGATTTTGACACGGTTGTAGCTTTCAATCATTTCCCTGATTTCAAGTACCGTTAAATCCCAAAAATCAAGAGGCTTACCTCCGATGTCCAAAAACATAGGGTAAAGCCTCTCAATAATCTGCGTTACCGTTAAGATTACTCGACTACTGTCATTTTCTTCTTGTTGGAAGTTTTCTTGTCCTTGCTTCCTCGTGGAGTAAAACCCGATACTTCAAAGAGTGGCATTAAAACCTCTGTCATGAAGGTTGTTTGGTCTCCACCGTTATCCACGTATTCATCGTATAGATCATAGACATCCTCAAGAGAATACCCATTCTCATACTTCTGCAAAGCTCCATGAATCAAAAGCAATACAACTTTCAAAGGAGGCAAAGGAAACTCTTCGCCAGCTTCAGGCATGAAGATTTTTAGTAAGTTCATACCGATTTTTTCTTCAACTTTTGCTGCTTGATGAGATGAAAGTCGTAGTTTCAACTCTTTCTCATCGCTAATCTTCCAAATTGAGTAAGGTAACGCCATTTAATTAACCTCCTAAACCATCTGTAAATTCCAAATCTGACTGCAAGGCAATCTTAAGTGTGAACTCGATAACGGCATTGACACCGCCTCCGCCAAGTTTTACAGATACTTGACCTTCAAAACGAACTTTAGTACCGTCTGGGTAAGCTTGTTCAAAGAAGAGTTTTTTCTTATTGTCTGCCGCTTTACGTAATACACGATAAGGTGCAGTTTCGCTATCGTTCTTGTAAGAGAATTTGTATTCCAATTCCCCTGCGTCCCCGATACCAAACTCATACATTTTTACTTTATCTTCAAGAGTAGTGTTCTCTACTTTTTCAGGTTCAATACCAAACTCTGGTACTTCTTTCAATCCAACAAGCTTAGTATAAGTTCCTTTAGCTTCGCCATAAGATAGCGTAATTCCATTTGCTAACATGTTTAATTCTCCATTCTAAATTGAAAAACAAGCTCTGAATGTAAGTCAACGACACCTTCAAAACGCATGACCTTATGTCTCAAATGAGACGGATCTGGTACATCTTGGCAGTCTGTTCTTCTCAGACCTAAAGACTCAAAAATCTGATTGATTTTAACAGCTAACTCACTAGTGCTGGTATCATCAAAGATATCCACCTTATAGCGGATGGAAGATTTTTGTTCCTGGTCATCGAACCATTCACCTGGCTTGTTCTGTTCTTCCAAAAAAATAACGACTGGGAAAGTCTCCCAATCGCTAGGGTATGTATCGGTCACATTATCTGCGACCTTTTGCAATTCTTTATAAATAACAGGCTTGATATTAATCATTATATTTGTTCTCTTATCTTTCTACGGACATAATTCGAAATATTCTTAGACACACGCTCTTGATTGTCTCTCAAAGCTGGATAAAGATAAGGCTGGGCAGGTTGACCATACATCTTGTAGAACTCCCCAATTTTTTGAAAATGGTAAGATCCTACATTGATTTGGTCTTCATGCACATACCAAGGATTAGACTTGTAAGTCACGCTGACCTCTGGAGAGATACCAGAATGGCTAGCCTGACCCTTAGGTCCCGTTCCAAACTCAACGTAAGGAGCGTATTTAAGATTGGTGTAAACTTCGCCTATAGCCCTATCTCCGTCCATTTTTGCTCTGGTTTTGATACTAGTTATAAGTTCTCCATCATTCACTGGTACGAGTCTTCTTGCATCAGCTTGGACAACCTTTATAGTAGCATTGTGTACCGCACGTAAGACGATATCCTCGCCAGTTTTTTTACTAGCTAACCGTCTACATTTAGCTATAAGCCTATCTGCCCCTAGTAGCTCTGACACGTTCTAACTCCAAAACTTGATGATATGTGTAGACCTTTTTAGAAATAACCCTGTGAGTCACTTCCGTCTGGCTATCGATACACACACCATCTTTTACTTTGATAGTCGCTGACTTGTTGGCATTTGCGTTCAAAATGTCGTTGACACGCTCACCATACAATTCAGATTGTAGCTTGCTACTAGCTGGCCACAATTCAAGGCGGACTGTCTCAGCTTCCTTGGCATATCCTTCTTTTGCGACACCTTCTTCTGTGACAGTCTTTTCAAACCGTCGCATTGGATAAGGTTTCAGCCTACTCTGCTTCAAAAACATGGCCTGCCACCCTTGCTAGTCTGTGCATGCGGATACGCTGTAAAAGACCCGTAGACAGGCCGTTTTCTCCGTAGACTACTGCTATTCCACCTTCAGTCCTAGAATGCTCTCCTTCCGCTCCTGAGCGGTTGTGGAGCTCAATAGCAACCTCAGTGATTAAAAGACTTAAAGCAGGTGTCAAAGATGTGCGATTCGTCTCTGACAAGATAAGATTTGTAGCCCTCGTTTGGAGCAACATGAGAAGCTGAGTATCTTCTTCGCCTGTTAATTTCTTCAGCAACTCTATAGACATATCAATCCTCTTCTAAGAACTCAGGTTCAGGGAGGATTTCCTCAAGAACATCTGAGATAGCGACACCGTTACTGGCAAAATTATCTGCCAACTCAGCATAGCGTTCCTCAGTAATCTCAAGTTCCTCCCCTGCCAGTCGTTTCACATTTGATTTCCAATCATAGAAATCTTGTTTGATTTTAAATTTCACTTTTTAAATCCTCCAACACCTCTACAATTTCAGCTTTTGATAACTTATAAGCACCAGCTATGCCAGCTTCTTTGGCTAGATTCTTCAACTCTTCTAGAGTCTTATTTTCTAAATCAGAATACTGGCTAGCTTGCTCCTCTTGAATGTAATGACGTCGTAGCAATAAGCTCATATCGTCACCTCTTACTCACCGAATTTTACAACTCGTGTAGGGTCGTATAGGTAAACACCATAGTGTTCGTCACCAGTGATAACCGTTGTCTTTTTAAGGATGTCTCGGTCTGTTTCGATAGCCACATCTCGTTTTAGCATGATAACAAACGCACCGTATTTATTGGCATCGTCTGTCTGAGTTTGGCTAGGAGAGACTTTGACGATAAAGCCTTTTCCTTTTTCAACTTTCTTAGTACGGACAATTTGAACACCTCGTGTTTCTCCAAATGTACCAGAAACAACTGTATTCGCTCCTACTTCTGTACCTGAAATCCATTCTTTCACAGTGTTAGCACGCAAATCAATGGCATCTGATGGATTGATAAGAGCTACATATTTTGCGTCTTCTTCATCGTCAAAAATAGCAAGTGCTTTATCAAGAGCTGCTCCTGTTGTTGGAGCCTCTGCAACGTGCTGTGTTGCAGTCTTAGCTACTGCGACCAAATCATCATCAATCTTGTTAGCAATAGCCAAACCAAGCTGGTAAGTAGCTTGGCCTAGTGGGTCGCCAAGACCTGACAAAAGAGCTTCATCGGTAATTTCATAACCTTTAGCAGCCTTTTTGATGGTCATAGTGGTCTTTTTAGTAGTCAATTGATCTGGAGAAATAGCTTGACCTTCTCCAACCTCAGTCGCATCTCCTGCGTACTCCCATGCTGGAACTGTTAGAGTGTTCCCTGGTTGTCCTTGGAGTGCTGTTTCCACATAAGCAAGTGGAGTGAATTTAATCAATTTAGATAGTTTAGCGGAAACCATGTCCGCCATTACTTCTGGGTTAACCATAGTGGCTAATTTAGTTTGTCCTGCTGTCATTTATTTTAACCTTTCAATTTCTTATAGAGTTCTGGGTTCTTTTGATAGAGTTCATTTCGACTCTGATAACCCATACGTGCAAATTCTTCTTTTGTGATACCGTCACTATCGACGGGTGCTTGTTTCATTGGGGCTCCACCTTTTAGCTTTTCTTGTACGCCTTTTTGCACAGCTTGCTCCCATGATTTCTGCAATACAGCGACAGACTGCGATACAGTCTCTGCGCTTGTCAAATCAACTACATTCACTAACTCAACAGGTAAGTCACGTTCACTTAGCATAGCTCTAGCTTCTGCGGTCAATTCCTTGCGGGCAATAGCCTTTTCACGGTTAGCTAGTTCTTGCTCACGCTGATCCAACTGATACTTCTGTTTCTCATCAGCGTTCATCTTAGCAAGCTTCTTAGCTTCGTTCTCCTTAGCTTCTTGCTCTGATTTCCACTTGGCAAACTTCTTATCGATGATAGCATCGACGTCTGCGTCTGTGTACTTCTTCTCGTCTTGCGGTTGTGGTGCAGGTTCTGCAGGTACCTTTTGTTCTTCAACCGTTTCGACTGTTTGTGTTTCTTCGTTCATTGCGAACCTCCTATTTTTAAAGTCGTCCCCGACTGTAATTTCCATAGCTTTTAATGTCTTCAATGCTTGGACAATATAAAAACCGTACGGGATTCCATACGGTTAGGTTTTATAGTTTAATTTCTTCGATTTTTGCACGTTCTTCTAGAATTTTTAAATAATTCCACATTGCTGAACGCTGATATTTTAACAAATCAATCGGACATTTAGGTTCAAACTCTAGTTGTCCTTTTTCGTATTTCCCAATCATCATGTCTAACTTCTGAAATCGTTCTCTCAATTCGTAGTATTCTTTTTTAAATCGTTCTTTCCAAGGTTCCATATCTTTATTCCTTTCAAGCATAAGAAAACCGCCTCGATTTCGATGCGGTTAGATTATTTTTTGATTTCTTTGATTACTTGTTTTACAAACGCTATGATGAATAGCATTAAAAACAAAAATACCAACCACCCGAAAGCGATTGATACCCAATCCCAGATAAACATATCTTTACTCCTTTTTAAGTAAAAGAAAAGCACTTAGATTTCTCTAGGTGCTTAAATTTTAAATTGTTTCAACTCAAGTTCAGTTAATTCCTTGAACTCTTTGCCTGTTTCGT
This sequence comes from Streptococcus pseudopneumoniae, assembly GCF_038148955.1. Lineage (GTDB taxonomy): Bacteria > Bacillota > Bacilli > Lactobacillales > Streptococcaceae > Streptococcus > Streptococcus pseudopneumoniae_T. Next base: position 20,470 of record NZ_JBBJZY010000019.1, on the reverse strand, counting down.
TTAAATACTTGTTAATTTTTCCAAGATTATATTTTAAAGGCTCGGGTCTATCCCCGTTTGGCAAACCAACCAGGCCATCAAGTTCCAATAACGACTTATTTTTTATTACGTTTGAAATTGTAGTAGTCATGTAACTTCTTAGCCTCCTTTTCAAAAATTGCCATCCTGAATTTACTGATATTTACAGCTCCTAGAGTCCTAGCATAATGTTTATTAAGCTTTTCGTTTTTTGTATCAAAGAAAACAACACCGTCATACCCTGCATCAAAACTCTCAGCAACCGCCTCAGCAAACATATGTGCAGTAATGCCCTCATACAGTTTTTTACCGGGCTTTCTCTCAATGTGAGAAATATAAACGGCCGAAACAGATGGGTCTCTGTGATACGAAATCAAAGCTTCAATTTCGTTACCACCTGAAACCTTTAACGCTTTTACTGTATCTCCCAATTTATAATCTGAATAAAAATCAAAATTCCAGTCTTTCAGTTCATGTTTTTGAGGGATATATTGTGATATTTCTGTATCAACAATTTTCTTATCAGATAACCTTACAAGACATTTTGTCCAGTTATCTACTTCTAAATCTATTGTACCATTTTTAATAGTTTTATCAAACGCTTTACGTTTTACAGACTTACCTTTTTCATCCACATACTTGCTATACCACTCTTTATAAGTCATATCGGCAGGCACGTACTCAACTTTACCTGTCACTGGATTCCTTGCTCTGCGCTTCAGTTTGCTGTAGTCTGCGTCCTCATCGTATGCGACAGTAGTAGACCTACACCACGGATGCATAGGCGGATAATTGACACCAGGGGTCGCTTTATCCCTATCATAGACCCGATTATCATGTTCTTGACAAATGCGTGATGTACGCTTGTCTAAGACGGCCACAAAGATATACTTCTCTATGTCTGCTTCTTCATAACTGAGTAGTTCCATTTGATTATGGAAAAAGGCGGATTCAGTACGAACCAAACGCCTTGCATCATTCTGACCTACATTAAATCTCTCAGCAATTGCTTGTGCAGTTTCTCGTGTTCCTCTGCCAGTCATGAGACTCATGAGAAGTTCATCTTTTATGCTGGAAGTAAGCTTCCCTGTATTCTTCCAGATGTTTGTTGAGTACGTACTTCCGTCTCCTACCCAACTAAAAGACTGTAGATGTTTTATCTCGCTCTCAGGAAGCCCAGAAAAGCCGTATGCCAGCCCTGTCTGCTGTTGCAGGTCAAAGGTAGCCCTATAGTAGCTATCCTTCATCAGATCGCTATAAAAGGCGTCTGAGCCCGTCTTCTCCGAATGGTAGATAGATTCACGCATACGGTCTAAATCGTCGCTCAAACGTTTTAGGCGCTTCATACGGAATGAATAAGCTGAACTGTCTAAGTCAGCCAGTAACCTTTGGATATTCGGGTCATTTGGTCTCGCTTCAAGCACCTTACGAAGTTCGTTCAAGTCCTTCTTGTCTTTCATGTTCTTCAAGACTTGTCTAGCATCTACCTGACTTAGACCATAATCACGTTGGAATTTATCAAAAATCTTATTGATTTCCTTATCCAAGTAAGTCTTGGCTTCTCGATAGACCTTATCGAACTGGTCTGCCTGCTTTTCGGCCTTGTCCATCTGTTGGTAAATCAGATTGGCTTTCCTCTTCGCCCAATACTCCTGATTCTTCATCCTCTACCTCATCTTCGGGTTTCGTGTTGTCTTGGTTGAACATTGGCATGTCTTCCATGTTCTTCTTTTTCTCTTCTTCCAAGGCTTCCAGTTCAGCGTCAGGGTCTTCCACAAACGGCAAGAGTGAAATAAGCTGTCTATTGGTCACTTTACCTTCCAAGTTGTTCACAATCTGAGAGATTTCCAGTAAGTTCTTAGGCAAACCACGACTGAACTGCGGAACGATTGAATGAGACTCTAAAGCAATCTGCTTCATGCCCAAGTAATGAGCAAAAATCGCAATCCGTTGGCGCAATCCACGCTTGTAATTCGCTTCCTTGGTCTTGGTAATCATCTCAAGGCCCATCAACTTGAATTCCATGGCTACGCCTGACGTGTTCCCTGCGAAATTCTCATCAGTCAAGTTTGGCACATGGCTAAATGTGTAGATATCCTCTTTCAGAGCTGTGCGCAAGATTTCAGTAGCACTTTCATCCAGCGTGTTCTTCAAGAACTCAGCTCTTGCACTATCGCCCGGCAATTCCAAAAGACCTTCTTCAGAAAGAATCTTCATCGCTACCTTAGCGTCTTCTGGAGTGTCTGCTAACTGTGTACCATACAAGACTAGGATAGACTCTACTGCCTGTTCCTTGTCATTGACACGGTTACCCATCAAAGAATTATAAGCATCAATCAAGCTGATTTGTTGCTCGTAGTCGCCAATCGCAAAGTGATTATTGCGATATTCAATAATTGGAATTTGACCAAGGTTATGAGGGGTTACCTCTTCATTCTGAGTTGTTCCTGAATCTGTACTTCTCAGCACCATGTGATAGTGCAGATTTTCAGTAAAGACTTCTGCCTGATACTTAGTAGTATCTTTCGTATCATCCTTGACCTGGTAGTAATAGACCGCAAACAAAGGCTTCCGCTCGATGCTATCATCGTAGACCATGAAGGTGTTTTCTGGATCAATACTAGTTGAGTCCAACTCAGTCAATCCCTCTTTAGCATAGATATATTCATAAGCACGACCATAGATAGCCATATTCAAAGCATTCTGCGCATCTACTTGGTCAATCTCAGCGCCATCAAAAGCTGTAAGTAGTTCATCGATATCACCTTTAGCGGTGTTATTGTACTTGATAGGATTGCCCATAAAATAACCCGTAGCCGTGTCTGCAATATCCTTAGCATGATTGGCTACCGTCTTATAATTGGGTGCGTTCTCGTTGCGTCTCTTGTGACCTAAGATAGCATGCTCACCCAAGTAGTAGCTTTTAAGTTTCTTCAAACGTGAGCCTTCAGTGCTATGCTTCGTTATCAATTTGTAAATAAGGTCTTTCTTCAAAGAACCCTCATCATATCCATCTCGTGGATAGGTTAAATATTGGTACATGTCTTTCCTCTCTATAGACCATAATCAGAACGTCTGCGGACAGTTGCTTTAGGTTGTGCATGTTGCGAGTAAATCGCATAACGCACCGAATCCAGCACGTCGTCATTCTCTTTCACTGGCTCGCCTGTCTTCTCATTCCAGATGTATTGATAGACTTCATCTTTGAACTTGCTGACCTTGTTTGATACAACAAAAAAGCGCCCAGCTTTCATCAGCTTAGCTACTTCTTCAATACCAGACAAGACTGCTTTATTAGCGTTAAACGTCTTTAATTGCTCTCTTTGAAATCTTGCAACGTGTTCAGGTCGTGCGCTATCTGCCCAGAACGTAATATTCCCGTACCGTTCCTTGATATTCTTAGCGAGGTCTACCCAAAAGTCTATCTCTTTGTACTGATGCGCATGTTCCTCTAACAGATAAACCGAACCGTCAGATGTTTCTCCAATAACAACAATAGATCCAAAGTGCTCATATCCCCAGTCCACGCCTGCGTATATCTTCGTAATTTCATCAGGTATTTCTTTAATATACATACTTTCTTCAAAATCACGATACACTGCACCCTCACCAATTACCCAACGTCCATATATACCACGCTCTGTAAACATACCGCTTGGAGTTGTAGCAATTAAATTATTTATGTATCTCTGATTTAAAAAAGTATTATCAAAAATAGTGAAATGATTTGAAATTATCTTACTGCCGTCTGCTTTATCGATGTAATTCACTTTCAACCAATGTTTCGGGTGATCAGGGTTGGTGTCACATATAATTCTTGCTCCGAAACCAGAACAACGCTTTAATATTTCATCAAATACTTCTTTGTTAGCGAGTGTAGCTTCGTTGATATACGCTCCAAATGACGTCATACCACGGATAGCTTTCAAACCTGCGATTGAACCTGTAAATGTTGTAACAACATAAACACCAAAAAGAGAGAAATTCCCGTGCCTATCAAATCTAAAATCATGATTATAAGCATCTGAAATTTCTCTCAATATATTTGTTTGAAGAGTGCCCGAAGAAACCGCACCTAAAATATACATCGGATTTTTAACTCCGACCTTCTCAGCGTTTTTCTTGACTCGTTTTAATTCCATCAAAAATAAGTCATTATCTAGTTTTGTTTTACCAGCACGAACAGCTCCGTGATTGATCATCATGTACCAATCAGATGAAACAGATCTCTTCAAAATATCGACTTGTTTAGTTGTGTATAGTTGTTCAAGAGCCATTTCCCAAAGCGTCCTCCAGTTTATCAAAGTAATCAGACATTACATCTTCAGATTTCGCTCCACCTTCAAGCGTGATTTTGCGTTTTTCATTTTCAAGTTCAAGTGCTTTGATGCGTTCTTTTTGTTCTTTCTTATCAAGGCTATCCTTAGCATCTGTCGTAGTCAGCTTGCTGATTTGTTCAAATGCTCTAACGTTACCTTTCATAGCTTTCTGCATCATAACCATTGCTAAAGCCATTTCATTGGTCGTATCAAAACCTAAATCTTCTAGTTGTTTCTTAACATTTGGACTTGCTACATCTGCTTGCAAGATTGTCTCAAAAGCCTTTTTTAAGTTTGCTTTTTTTCTTCTAGCCTTTCCTGAAGCAATCCCACCTTTTGAGCCGTTTTTTCTAGCTTCGCTCTTGCTTCGTTTGTTAGCAGGTATCAAATTTTGCTCATTAGCCATCGCCTCACTTCCTTATCAAAAAAAATAAATTTAACTTACTTTTTCAGCGGTAAGTCCTGTCTCTTCTTCCCAACGTTTAATGGTCCGCTCTACATACACAGGATCTAATTCCATTGCATAACCAATTCTTTCAGAGCGTTCACAGACCATTAATGTAGAACCTCCACCATTAAAGCTATCTAGTATCTTGTCACCTTTTTACTGGAATTCAAAACACATCTAGCAATCAACTTCAAAGGCTTCATCGTCGGATGAATGTCGTTTCTAACAGGTTTATCCTCGTAAAAGACAGTCGTCGGAGATGTATCCTGCATGGTCTTGATGTAAGAAATCAATTCGCTTTTTGTCATTTCTTTTAGATTTTCTTCATCTTCTTCAATGACAGTAGCTAGTGAGCGATTGTCCACAAAATAGTGACTCGCTCCGTCTTTCCAACCGTATAGGCAGGGTTCATGCTTCCATTGATAGTCCTGACGACCTAACACAATAGCATTCTTGACCCAGATAATAGACTGTTTCAGTAACCAACCTGTCTCTTTTACTGCAGCTCTAAAATTTAAACCTTCCGAATCTACATGCCAGATATAGAACGCCCCTCCTGGTTTCAAGTGGTTGTTTGCAACCGCAAACGCATCTCTTAGAAACTGTCTAAAACTAACATCATCCATGCTATCGTTCATAATTGTCATGGCTTCATCAGTTCCTCCTTGATAGGCCACGTTGTAGGGCGGGTCTGTAACATATAAATCTATCACCGCACCATCAATTAACCGTGCCATATCTTCAGCAGATGTGCTATCACCACACATCAAACGGTGTCGTCCTAGCTGAAAAATATCTCCATATTCTACTTTCGGCTTCTCTTCGGAATCGATATCGGCTTCTTCTCCCGTCTCTTTTTCATCTTCTTCAAAATCATCTAAAGAAAAGTCAATATCTTTGAACCCAAACATCGTCATATCAAAACCAGTAAGTTCATCTAATTCGCTATAAAGTAGTTCAACGTCCCAATCAGCAAGCTCCCCTGTCTTATTATCAGCAAGTCTAAATGCCTTAATCTGTTCCTCTGTCAAATCATCTGCAATAAGAACTGGTACAGTTTTTAACCTTAAAAACTTAGCTGCCTTAAACCTTGTGTGTCCGTTTACGATTTCTCCATCTATCGTTGCGACAATCGGAACCTTAAAACCAAATTCATTTATAGAATTAGCTACTGCTTCAACTGCTTGTTCATTGTTCCTAGGGTTATTTTCGTAAGGTCTTAGCCATTCAATCGGCTTATCAACAATCTTCACTGTTTCCCTCCTCAAGAAACCAAAAAACACACATCCAAAAGATATGCGTTTCTCGGGTTATATAGTCTTTGACTTTGTTTTTTACAGCCAATTCTGTAAAAATTGGAACGACAGGATTCGAACCTGCCTACGTTTCAGACCCTTTATAGTCATATCGCTCCACCAACTGCAAGACGACTACTACCTTGCGTGTTAATTAGAAATAAATTTTCTGATTTATTTTTTGTAGTCGTTACGGCGATGCCCGGAATCGAACCGAAAAAGTTTGAAAATACATTGGAGAGAAAATCACTTTACGCCTGTCACCGCCAAAACGAGGCCGAAACCTCAAAAATATTATAAAAATTATAAAGGAGACATCAATGAACGAAATAGAGGAAGGGACTCGAACCCCAATGCCTTTACGACACCCTGATTTCAGGTAACCATCTACCAAATTCTGAGACCTCTATCTCTAATTATTGACACTACCATTCTATCAGAATTACAAAACTGTGCTAACAAGTATCATTTTTTCCTGTACGGTTTTGTAAAGTTCAATTTAGTTCCATTCTCTCCAAAACCTCATTCAGTTCAGAGATAGCCATATTCCGCCAAGTATAGAAAGTTGTTCTGCTGATTTCCATTTTGTCACAAATATCATCAACATACATCTTAGTAATGTAAGCCATCCTGAGAATAGACCTGCTCTTTGGATTTTTAAGCCTGTTAATCATTCTACCTAATTCAATTTTTCTGTTAATAACCTCTTTAGTATCCTGCTCTATAGCCTCTTTCATCACTACCAGCTGAGTATAGACATCATCAACTTTTCTAGCCTGTCCACCTTGGACTTTGACACCTGACCACTTCGGACTTGAGAGCAAACCTGCCTCAAGCTCATTGATTTCATCTATACGGCTTTGGATGTCCATGTCCAGATCCTGCAACTCTTTCAAGAGTTCTTTAGCTTTGTTCACTCTCTGTCTCCTTTGTGATATAATAGTCTTTGCGAGAACTATTAGCTGAGACAGAGAATGTCTTGGCTTTTTTTATTTTACAAAAGGCTCACCACAATCCACATAAAAGCCCAAAAAACGAGATACCAGTAAATAACTTTTCCTAGGACCTCCAACCAAGATTTTTCTGTATCACCTTTCGGATTTCCAGTAATCGCAGTAATGAGCAAATCAATTCCGACAGCCTGCCAAAATGTTATTCTTTGGATTTCAAATGTTGCTGCAATGATGTTATTCCAACCGTACTGAATGACTACTCCTGCGAGCCATAGGCTGATAAATAAGGTTAGTACCATACCTAGACAACCGCCTAACACTTGTGGTAAGGAGTATTTATTTTCGTTTTTCATCTATTACCTCCAAAAGCTCTGGGTTCTCATATACATTCCCCACGACCTCACAATCAGTATGTCGTAGCCACAATTCACATCCGTGTTGTTTAGATTCAAGACGATAGGCTCCACCACGATGTCTTACAACCTCGTAATAAGTCGGTTCAGAGTAGACATCCTTAGCCATTTTGACTATGTCACCTTCAAAGATTTCCTTGCCGTTTTTATCAAATAGTCCTGTTGATTGCATTAGTACGATTTCGTCAAAATCATAACAATAGATATCTCTATCGTCTGGTAAACCATTCTCAAAATAAACTTGTTGTGTCACTATTTCTTTGTTTTCGTAGTCAATATCAAGAATGTCATCTGGAAAAACCATGCGTTTTTCTATTTTTATCCACGCTCTATATCTTGGTGTCATGTTAAATCCTCCTAAGCATTAACAACTGGAAAATGAATATCACCAATCACTAAAGAGCCTACGCTGTAATAATAGCCGTTATGCTCTGCTTCACAATTGGCAATAGCTACAGGGTTCTGATTATGGAAGATAGTTACTTTGTTTTTATAACCAGTTCCCCAATGGTCGGGGATTTCTTCCGGTTCTCCAATTTCAACATTAGTAATCACAGCGTCAAGTGATACATCTTGGAACTCCCCACCTGCTGAGGCACAGCAATCACTTTCAGACATTTCAATAGTGACCTTTGTGCCGTCTTCAAGCAGCAAAAAGTCTTTATCCCATTTCACAATACGCTTAAAGAGCAACAATTCTTTAAGCTCTTCCAACGACCCGTACCTTGCATTTTTCCAATCAGGCTCATAATAGTCTGGTAGTTTAATAGTTTCTGTCATAGTAACACCTCATCCCCTACTTTGATTTTCTCAAATTGTTCTCTAGTGACTACGAAAATCCCATAATCTCTGATAGTCACTGTGTACAACTTCCCATGTCGCCCTTTCTCAAGGACACGCCCGAATATCTCAGCGCCTGCGTTGTCTGCCTTATAGACAATCATCGGGCGCTTTTCTTCTAGTGTTTTAATGTGGATACTCTGCCAGATGTTCAATCCAGCAGATAGCAGAATCCAGATTGCGATAAATCGTTTCAATCTGTTGCCTCCTCTTCATAAACAAAGAAATAAAGCACTTTTTTAGGATTGATATGAGCCGCCCCAGCTTGCATCAAATGTCCGTTGTTAAACTGGCTAATTAGTCGTCTAACATCTTTCTCACTACAATTAACCACTTCAACCATGTTATTATCTGTAAAATAAAATTCAATCCTCATCACTCCACCTCCGTCAATTCCACGCCTGGGCAATCGAACACCCAGCCGAAGCCAGCTTCTTCTATTTCTTTGCGGGTGAATTTAGTTCTAAAAGGATGCCACTCACCGCACCAAAATATTTTGCCATCTTTTTCGCACAAAAATTGAGCGTGGTTCATGTAATTTCTAGCTTTTGGCATAGAAATCCGATACCGCTTCTCTTCCTCGATCTCGTAGCCGAAAAGCCAAGCTAGTGCGAATGTTTCTTGGTTATCTGAGTCTTCAAAGAGCCAACGAAAAACGCTTTTGTTTTTTGCTTCTTCAGAACGATATAATGCGTGAGCTAAAGTAATTTTCCTGACTTTACAATACTCAATCCAATCCTCCACAAGCTGAGGAACTTTGACTTTTTCTGGTTTGTTTAACTTCTCGTATTCTCGGATAAGATTTTTTGCGCCTTGATACGAGTAAATATGTCCAAGCTCACGCATTCTTTCGATTAAATCTGTTATTTGTTTTTCATTCATCTTCTAACTCCTCAACTCACCTTGTGACTTTCCAGATTTCCAAATTCTTGGCCGTGGTTTACAAAATATGAACCAATCAGGATAGCGTCAGCTTCGTCGTCTTTAACACTAAGGTCGAATTTATCCGCAACCTTAGCAACGGCCTGCAGCTTCATTGACTTCTTGCTTCGGTCCTTATAACTAAACTTCCAATACTTGCGCCAGGTCGAAACATTCACGAAAAATACATTGTCAGCAATCAACCGGCCAAGAATGATACCTGTCACAATTCCAATACTGATCATGGACTGTTGGTTCGGCCCCATGACCGAGTTCTTCTCGACCACAATTGACTCAAACGGCTCATTGTATTTCTGTAAAGTTCTTGATTGAATCGCTCGCAATTCACTAGCCATGAACCGACCACGTTCAAAAAACGACTTGCTTTTATGCTTTAACACACCACTCTGGACAAGGTCAGAGCCGTGAAATACGGCCCAGCCTGTCGCAGTAGTTGAAATGTCTAACGATAATGTCAGAGATTTCATTGCAGTTCTCCCTTGAATCCACAGAGATCAAATAGGTTTCGTTTATTATTCTCAATAAACTCAAAGAATTTCTGGAGTTCGGCCAAGTTTCGTTTTTCTGCCTTGACTCCTAAACTGGAATGGTATTCTGTCGGCTCTTTTGGTGTTACCTTCACATCTAACCAGTATAGTGGTTCAAATACATCGCCTTCAGTGTCCAAAGATGTATCGGAATCCAAATTCCTAAATTGCATCTGAATATCATATTTAATCCTATTTGTAACCGTTATGTCGTTTCTAGATATGTTAAGTACAATACTCGTTCCTGCTATATCAATTTTATAATTCATTAATTTTCTCCAAAAAATGCGACTGCCTTTGTGAGAATTGGCTAAATACGGGCAGTCGCTCGTCCAAGGTCACATGACCGTTTTTTGACGCTTTCTAGTTCGCAGTTTTACAAGAATGCACGGCTTGTTGATTTTTTGAGTTGTTTCCATTTTGGAAACAGTTGGTTTTGGTTATTTTGATTCTTCAATAGCAAACATATCCTCGAATTCATCTGTCTGCTCTTTAAATTTCATCGGGCTGTCCCCTCTGAAATAAAATCCATTTTCATCCAATTCCCCTTTAACTCCTGTCGCCCAAGACAAGAAAATTGAGCCTTGGCAGTCAGGGCAATTCATGAATTTAAAGGAAGACGGGACTTTCCACCGCTTCGCACATCCGCAAAATGGACATTGTAAATCAACATCTACCTTCTCGCTTGGTTTCTGCGAAACCGCTGGACTTCCGCTAAATTTTGCTGACAATCTGTCTGTGGCTTCTTTGATATTGACAGGACCGACTTCAGCTAATTTTTCAGCATCATTTTTTAAAACGGTCTTTGCGTCCCCGGCCTCTTTCCGACTCAAATCCTCAAGGATTTCATCAGACCCTGTGACCATCTGATAGGCCTTGAATAAGGTTTGATAATCAAGTTCCTGTGCTCGCTCAAAGCTCAATTTTATGTCATCTTGTTCAATATAGATTTTCATTCTTTCCTCACTTTTTAATTTAATAATCACTTTCAATCAAGTCATTCAAGCTAACTACTGCATTCAGCTTTTTCTGGCTTCTGCAGTAATCGCAATGACTACATTTTTTAGGTTCTTTCAGACCTTGAATAACATCCCAAACTTCGACAATTTCAGACTTGATTTTATCTAAACCTTCTTCAAGCCATTCATCATCGATTTTCAAAATATCACGGTCTGGCACGTTTTCCTTACTGACCGCTACAATGTAAGGTCTAAAATCATTCCCAGTCATTTGTTTCAGCAATTCACGATATAGACCAAGTTGTCCATGATATCCAAAGTTAAGAATATTGTTAACTGCTGCAGGAACTTTCTTTTTAAGTTCTGCGCTCCATTCTTCAGCGTAGATGGACTTCATGGTTTTCAAATCCACGAAATAACCACGACTTAGATTCACGCTATCCAGCTTTCCTTTGACTGGTACTCCTTCAATTTCTCCATAAACAATCAACTCTTTTTGAACTTCATCTGATGGATAACCGTGATACAAATGATTAAATCCATCATCGTCCTTTAGGCTTGCAATCATCTTATCGCCGATTACAAAATCAGATTTTAGATTTCCTTTGTTCTTTCCAGTCTTAGCTAGTAACTTGTCACCATTTTCATCCATGAACTGCTGATGTGCTTCTGGGCTTTCAAAGTAACTGTGAACATAATTTCCGAGGAGAAGAGGGGTTTCGTCTCTCTCCTCAATCCATTGCCCACTGTCCAAAGCAAAGGCCTTGGCCTGGCATTGCTGATACCGTTTAAAGCGTGAGTTGGTCAAGTAGCTTGTATCCTGGTAGTAGTTCTCTTGTGTTAGTTCTTCCATAGCCTACTCCTTAATATTGGTCGTGTTTCCCTCAAAGAAACTAATCTCTTCCAAAACTTCGCCCGTTTCTTCGTCAAAATCTGGAATTTCATCTGTTGAGTATTCGGTAGAAGCTAACTCGTCAGGAATTGCCGTTTTTTCAGCCGTTTTAGGGGGTGTTTTGGTTTCTTCGGTAAATTCTCCATCTACAACGTTGTCGGGCTCTACGGGCGTGCTAGGAGTTTTTAAGATATCGTCTAACGTTTCAACTTCATCCCTCACTGGTTCGGCCTCTTTCACTGGACGCTCATTGTCATACTCATTTTCTGTAGTACGGTTCACAGCATCAATAAATAAATCATTATCATCACTAGTATTAAAGAACTGTTTCGCAGCACGATTGATAACTGTACGCTTAGCCATTTCTTGAGGGAAGTTATTCTGAACATTCTTAGTTTTAGCTTGCGCCCAAGACTTGTCAATTTCTTTTTTGGTCATAACAGTCAGGATTTTCTCCCCATCCTCTTTTTCGATAATGCAATAAGCTCCTGCGATTGGATTGTCTGCATTAACCCAATCCGTTTCATGGCTAACAAAAACTTTCCGACCATTTTCGTTCTTAATTTGGAATTTGTCGCCCTCATAGATAACTTCTGCATAAATATCTTTTACTTCTGGTAATTGCTTAACAACTTTCATAGTGCCAAAATATGACCTAGTCAACTTAACAGTATTTCCGTAAGGGATAAAATAACACTGAGTCTTTGCCGGGCTAAGTCCTTGAGTCACCATGTCAAGAAGCGCATTGTAGATACTATCTTGAGTGCACATTTGGAGCAAATTCCCGCTGCTGGAATTTTTTAGAGCATAGTATGCTGAACTTAGGGCGTTACTTACGCTATAATTCTGTGCAATCATTAGCCCCTCGTTTTGCATTTCTCCAATGCGTGCTGCAACTGGTGATGTAATTTGTTTTTGTGTTAGTTCGTTAGTCATTTTCTTCTCCTTTTAGTTTTAGTAATTAAACATTGTTCCACAGTATCCAGCGTCTTCCAATGCTAATTTTTGAAAATAATGTAACATGTCATTAATACTCATTTTTCTAACCATTTTCTCGGTTAGGGACTCGCCATCAATTTCTGCTTTCATTTCTTCTCTGAGTTCTTGTTTCCATTTTTTGTAATATAATCGCTTTTTCATTTCTTTCTACCTTTCGTCTTCTTCAGATTCCAATTTTCACGCTTCAAGCGCTTGTTCTCGTTTTGCAATCTCAAAATAACGTCCTGTTGTTCGTTGATGATTTGCCCCATCTCTTGGCCAAGATGCATATAATCAGCTCGCCAGTTGTCGATTTCTGCAAGTAGTTCTTCAATCATACTTCATCACCCACATATCGACGTCTACCGCATCCGATATCCACATACTCGCTTGGGTCAAGTTCTTCTCGTGGTTCAGGCGGTTGCATCATATCCCTGTCGTAATCAAACATTAGCGTCTCCTTTGCTCTATCCCAAATACTTTGCATATCGTACTCTCCGTGGCTCTGGTAATGCCAAGGGTTCTGGCTTCAAGCCTACAGGCGGTTCATTATCAAACGTAAAGCCTTTGAACTCCCGACGGATATTCTTGCGGATTTGTTCTCTTTCAATCTCACGTCCCATTTCAAGAATTTCATTACAAGCTCTAACCACTTGCGTGTCATATTCTTCTTGCAATCGTCTTTCTTCCTCTTCCTGCTTCTCCAGCTGATGAACTAGAATCCCTGCGCTGATAAATCCCAAAATCACTGCACCAGTTCCCAAAAGCTGGTTGATTAATGGTGGTTCAAACATTTCTTCTCTCTCCTATACTCCAAATTGTTTTTCTTTCTTGATATTCTCAAGCATTTCTGATAAAGTTTCTTTCTTCGTACGATATCGATTTCTGCTTTTCCATTTAACAAATAAGCGAAATCCTTCGTAATCAATAAATACAATCTTATGAGTTGGGTTATCGATGAACTGCTTAAAATCTGGATGTTCTCGCATTTCACTAGCCCAAACTTTGGCTGTTCCTGTAGTCAACCCTTCCCATCTCTGACAAAGATGGCTATAATCACCATGCGTAGCTTTTTCGTCCACATCAACTGGCTTATAAGTAATTTCTGTTTTCGGCATGCAATTTCCTCTCTTTCGTGTTATAATCATGTTGAATATTTTTGATATGCGCCTGATTGCCGTCAGGTGCTTTTATTTTTAGATTCTATAGACGCTTCCATTTGTTGCATAGTACGTCAGCTCGTTCATCTTATTTGTGAACCGTTCGTCTGTCGTAATCAGCAACCTCCCTTTAAGCAGAGTTGATAGTCCGTAGTGATTAGCTTCAAACTGTTCAATAATTTTCTGACGTTCTTCAGTAGTCACTTGCGGACAGGGTGCGTCTAGACTCTGTGTCGTTGCTAAATTTGAACGCATTGGTCTTCATGTTTCCTTTCGTTATTCTATCTACAAGGCTTTTCTCATAAAGTTGCTCCAAATGATTGCCCCCGTAGTTTGTTGTAATAATCGTATTCGTCCTGTTTTCAAGTATCTGATACAGGACTTTTTGCATCCAGTTATTCCCCTGCTTGATTTCATCGCCTACACTTGACTCTTTGCCAAGGTCATCCAAAATCAAGTAGTCCACTTTCTGCAAGAACTGGATAGTCCGTCTTTCTTCCCACTTGGAATCCTTGTATCTAAAAGCGTCTTTCATCCGTGAGAAAAGCTCCATGGAGGGAATATAGACCACCGAGCGCTTCAACTGGAACTTCTGGAAACTCTCGTTGAGTGTCTTGGCAATTCCAACCGCTAGATGGCTCTTACCAACTCCAGGCGGTCCGCTGATAATCGTATTCCCCTCATATCGCTCCTTCACATAGTCAACCGTCACACGCTTGGCAAAATTGACTGCCTCAGCATCTTGGTCTGTGTGAATCTCAAAGTTACCGATAGTAGCATCTTTCAAATCAGGCGGAATGATACTCTCCTTAGTAAATAAAGAGTAGGATCTTGTATTCCTAATTTGAGCCTCAGCTTGAGCAAGTTGTTCCCCTGCTTGACTATGGATTTTCTCCTGCCAACATTCAGGGCAATAAGTTAGCACGTTCTGCGTGCAAGGGTTGACTGAGCGCCACATATAGACCCCCTCATGCTTAGGGCATTGGGTATTCAAGGTTTCAATCTGTAAAAACCTACCCTGCAATTCATCTCTTGATACTGCTCGCATAGCACCCTCCTAGAATCCAAGTCGTGGGTTGTAACCATCGTCTGATAATTTCAAGGCATTCCCTTGATAAGTACTTGACCTCTTCGGTTTCTGCCTATTCTCTACTAACTCAGCAGTTACTAGCCCCTTCTGCTTCCAATCTCTCAAAATGCTACTGAGATACTTGAAATAAGGCTTACCATTGCCCACACACTCCTTGATAGCTAATTTGATAACCTCTTTACTATGGTCTTGTAAGAAGTAATTTAAATCCTCAATCTCGAACGGTGTCGGTTGTCGTCCAAACTCTGAATAAATCCAATCATAGACAATACCAAGGTCATTTTCTGCTGGGGCGTCCTCAATACTAAATAGATTATTAGCACCAGCACCATCTGGTTCACTCAGTCTTGATATATTAGTCTTGATATTATCAGTCTTGATTCCGTCTAATTTTTGGACTTCTTGAAGTCTATTTTCTAGACTTCCTGAGTCTAATTTTTGGACTTCTTGAAGTCTATTTTCTAGACTTCCGTTGATATATATACGATTGGGCTTATTTACTCCTTGCTGATCCTCTCTGATTAAGCCATAATCACTCAGTTCTTTCTTTGCATTTATTACTGATTGACGGCTGCAGGAGAGCTTATCCATGAATTCTTCAATAGTGAAGTAAACAAAGACATCTCCGTTTCTGTCGTGCCACTTATTCTGAACCGACAATGTACGCCTGTCAAAGACTAGCATATACATGACTTTGCCCCTCAAGCTAAGACCTTTGTATTTTTTATCTAGCAACCACTGAGGGAATTGATAAAAAGCATTGTTTTTGACTTCGCTTATTTTCAATCATTCTTTCTCCTTTACTCCTCAAATTTCTCCCATGACTCGTTGATTCGCAACTTCTTGTTGATGCGAAGTTTCAAGTCATCGCTCCCTTTTCCATCTTTAAACAACTGAGTGATAGCTGATGGACTAACACCTACAACAATGGCCAAGTCCGTCTGTGACCATCCACGTTTTTCAATTCGCTCTTTTACAAGCTCAATCCATTTACGATGTTGTTGACTCATGCGACCTCCTCCTTTTTAATTAATTAAGTTAAAGAGTTAGTAAATTATTTTATAAAACGCTTGACAGCTTTTAGCGTATCTGCTAAAATGAAAGCATAATTAAAAACCTTGATAAAACCTTATATCTATCAACTTACTCGCTCACTAAAGCTATTTATTTTTAGATAAGTTTTAACTTCGTTTTTTACTAACTCATTAACTTACAAAAACTATTTTAGCGTAAACGCAAAATAATGTCAACTATTTTTTGCGTATTTTATAAAATATTTTTTGTCATGTCTTAGAAAGGCTGATAAATCAATGTTTTCTACTTTTGAAATCGTAAAAGATTTATGTGAAAAACAAGGGATTTCGCTAAATACTTTAGAAGATAAGCTAAAACTAGGCAAAAATTCTTTGTATGGGTTGAAGAGAAATCAACCTTCTGCCGAACGGCTACAACAGATCGCCGACTACTTCAACGTATCCACAGACTACCTGCTCGGACGAACGGATAACCCTGCTATCGCTGGGAGTGATGAATTTGCTCAAGTAAACGGACAAATCATAGACTTACGCAAAGCAGCAGCCAACACCATGTTATTTGACGGGAAACCACTAAATGAAGATGATATCGACTTCATCACATCCGTCCTATCCGCCCACTTCAAAAGCAAAGGAGAACGCTAATGACTATCACTATCAACTTCACAGAAAAAAATTCCTACATCACGGACTACCTAAACAAACACGGTATCGATACAACGACCATGGATTTTGACGACTTCATGGCACTCATGGAAGATATCGAAGACGCACGAGCAGCCGACCAAGCCTATATGGAGTATTTAGCCGACCCAGTTACTTATACCATGGATGAGGTCTTGGATGAACTAGGACTAACTCGAGAGGATATTGCTTAATGTATCGGCTAGATATTGATAAAAAAGCTCTCAAGCAACTTAAAAAACTAGATACCCCAACCAGAAAACAAATCCTATCCTGGCTTGCTAAAAACATTGAAAACACGACTAATCCACGACAACATGGAAAAGCATTAAAAGCCAACCTTGCAGGTTACTGGCGATACAGAGTAGAGAATTACCGCATCATCTGTGATATCCAAGACGATAAACTAGTCGTCCTAGCCGTGGAAATCGCCCACCGCAGAGATGTTTATAAATAACGAAGGAGAACTATGACACTCGCTAAACTCTGCGAAGAATATCAAGTAGAACTTTGTCTCTTCGACGGTTCAAACTGGCACAGTAGCGGTTTCTACAATCCAGACACAAACGTACTCGCTATTGACAACAACTTGACTCCTGAACAACAAATCCAAGTCGCCCTACACGAACTTGGACACAAAGACCACACACGCTCAGAGTACCAGAACGCCCGTCTACGCTGTGAAAACGAAGCTGATAGGAATATGATCCATCATCTCGTAAAAGACGCACTAGAAAACTTAGACGACCCCACAGAGTTTGATTACCTCAAATTCATGTCTTACTACAATCTAAAAACCATGACAAATGAAATCATGGTTAAAGAAGAGTATTTAGCATTAGTAAATTAAAAAAAGGAGTATCAATATGGAAATTGATAAAGTAAAAGCCGATTTAAAACAAGTCGGCAAACGTGTAGCAGAACTCAGCCAAAGCATTACAAATGAAGAACAAACAAAGAATGCCTTCATTATGCCATTCTTCCAAGCGCTTGGATACGACATCTTTAACCCTCTTGAGTTTGTCCCAGAGTTTACTGCCGATGTGGGCATTAAAAAAGGCGAAAAAGTCGACTATGCAATCATTTTGGATGGTGAACCACAAATTCTAATTGAATGTAAATCAATCACAGAAAACCTTACTAAACATGACTCTCAACTATTCAGATATTTCGTAACAACTAAATCGAAATTCGGTATCTTGACAAATGGTAGAGAATATAAATTCTTCACTGATTTAGATGAACCAAATAAAATGGACACAACTCCATTCTTAACAATTGATGTGACTGATATTAAAGAAAATCAATTCACAGAGATTATAAAATTCCACAAAGAGAATTTTGATATTGATAATATTGTTTCATCAGCTTCTGAATTGAAATATCTCAACAATCTTAAAGCGTTTCTGACTGAAAACATCACTACACCTTCAGATAGTTTCCTCAGATATCTAACATCAGAAATCTATGAAGGTCGTGTGACTCAAAATATCTTAACGACATTTTCTCCTATCATCGTGAAAGGATTTAATCAATTCATCACAGAAAGAGTTAATGAAAAATTAAGTGCTGCACTTAATACAAGCGTTGAAACAAAAGTAACAACCGATATTCAAAAAGTTGAAGCTGAACCTGAAGAGATTGTTGAAGCAGCTGATGAAATTATCACAACTCCTGCTGAGTTAGAAGTCTATACTGTTGTTAAAATGCTTGCTAAGGATGTAGTATCACCAGAACGTGTATTTTACAGAGATAACCGAAGTTATTTCAATGTTTTGGTTGACGATAATATCAAAAAATGGGTATTACGTTATCGTTCAAATTCAAAGAAAAGCACAATCGAAATTCGTGATAAAGGTATCTTCCCAGTATCCACTCCCCTCGAAGTCGCAAATTATGCTAACGAGATTCTAGAAGTAATTGAAAAATTTGCATAAGATAAAGGAGAACACCCATGAAAAAACTACTAACAACATCAGCTATCTTGCTCAGTGCTACAGTCTTGGTAGCATGTTCTAACAACCAATCAGCTACCAAAGATAGCTCGGAGCAACCAAAAACCGAGCAAACTAAAGCAAATGACAAACCTGCTTCTAAAAAGGCTACTAGCTTAGACGATTTTAAAAAAGCACTAGAAAGCAATGGCTTCACTATCAAAGAAGAAATCTCAAAAGAAGCTAGTCTTATTCAAGCCGAATCAGGGAAAGGGTTCATCTTAGAGGATGATACTGCCGTAGAAGTTTACGAATACTACGAGAAAAACCCAATGTTTAAAGAAGCTAAAAAAGAAAAAGAGTTAATCGGACACCCTGCTTATATCTACGGAAATTATGTTGTTTTAGTGCTTAATGCTACAGACTCAAAAGATAAGATTCTAGAGAGTTTCAAAGGCTTTGAGTAGATCGTTGACAGTATTTATAAATTGAACTATAATTAAGTTACTTAGAGGCAAGCCCTCATAATTTTAGACTTTGCACCTTAGCGTGCCAGGGGAAGTAACTTAACTGTTGCTTCCCTTTTTAAAAACTAAAAAATCCCCACGCTCTCAAACTTTGGCGAGTCTGAGCGTGAGGATATCCTGGATAGTAAAAGGCATTAAAAAGCCCTCTTTACTATACCTATTTTATCAAGAAATGAGGTGAAAATCAATGTGGATGGAAGAACTTTCTAACGGAAAATACAAATTTTTTGAACGATATAGAGACCCGTATACTGAGAAATGGAAAAGAGTGTCTGTCACCCTTGACTCTGGATCAAGCAGGGCAAAGAAAGAAGCTCAGAAGCAGCTGGATGAGAAGATAGCAGAAAAGCTACAAAATCTTACTACTACTGATATGCTTTTTACAGACGTACTCAACGACTGGTGGGAACTTCATAAGAAATCTATCAAGCCATCTACTATCAAGACCATGGGCTATGCCGTAGATGAAGTAAAAGAGACTTTTGCGCCTGACGTGAAAATAAAAAATATCACTGCCAAATACACCCAGCAGTACTTTACGGACTCGGAAGAAAATCATATCAAACTCAAAAAGCAAAAGTCAGTACTAAGCATGGTTTTTAAGTATGCGCTTGATCTGGAACTAGTAGATAGCAATCCTGTTCAGCGTGTAAGACTTCCTAAAAAGGTTGTTACATACGAAAATATGGAACAGATTGAGGATAAGTTCCTTGAGCAAAGTGAATTAAAAAGACTTCTTAAAGCCATGAAAAACTACAATCGGGGCTATCACGTTGCTCGTATGGCTGAATTCATGGCGCTGAACGGCTGCCGTGTCGGGGAAGCTGGGGCTCTGAAGTTTGAAAATTATGATAAAGAAAATCGCACTATCACCATCAATGGCACTTTAGATCCAACCAGGAAAGGTTCTGAGGGTATTAAGACCACCCCAAAAACTTTGTCATCTATAAGGGTAGTTGACTTAACCAAAAAAGAAATAGAGATTATTGAAGAATTTATCGAACTGCACAAAATCAGAAAAAGCACCAATCCGAACTACAAAGACATGGGATTTATCTTTGTATCAGCAAACGGCATTCCTATTCATAAATCAAGTATCGGCAAGCTTATGAAAAATGCAAACGCAACTCTTAAAAATCCAATCAACAAACCACTGCACCCGCATATCCTGCGCCATACACTAATCAGCACACTTGCTGAAAACAATATCCCTTTAAAAGCAATTACTCAACGTGTTGGCCACAAAGACAATGGAAAAACAACAATGGAGATTTATACCCACGTTACAAAAAATATCAAGTCAAGAGTCGTAGACGTGCTAGACAAAATTTACAAATAGTTGTGCCCCTTTTTTGCCCCCTGACACATAAAAAGAAAAACCGCTACTCCCAAGAATAGCGGTTTAATCATGTTTTTAAGCTACTAATGTAGTCGCTCTATTATTTAAGAGTAACTGA
>NZ_JBBJZY010000018.1:0-43681 GCF_038148955.1 Streptococcus pseudopneumoniae | reverse complement strand
CATGAATACAAGGCTATCAAGCGTTACTGGAAGCTCATTCAACAAGATAGTCGTAAACTCAGTGATAAGCGATTTTATCGCCCTACTTTTCGTATGCACTTAACCAATAAAGAGATTCTTGACAAGCTTTTGAGCTATTCAGAAGACTTGAAACACCACTATAATCTCTATCAACTCTTGCTTTTTCACTTTCAGAATAAGGAATCAGAGAAATTTTTCGGACTTATTGAGGACAATCTTAAGCCGGTTCATCCTCTTTTTCAGACTGTTTTTAAAACCTTTATCAAGGACAAAGAAAAAATTGTCAACGCTCTTCAACTACCCTATTCTAACGCAAAATTGGAAGCCACTAATAATCTCATCAAGCTTATCAAACGAAATGCCTTTGGTTTTCGGAACTTTGAAAACTTCAAAAAACGGATTTTTATCGCTCTGAACATCAAAAAAGAAAGGACGAAATTTGTCCTTTCTAGATCTTAGCTTTTCATCAACCCACTACAGTTGACAAAGAGCCAAAAAAGGAAGCAAATTCACTTCCTTTCTATAATTAGTTATTCAAGGCTGCTGCCATTGTAGCTGCAACTTCAGCTTCAAAGTCGTTTGCAGCTTTCTCAATACCTTCACCAACTTCAAAGCGAGCGAACTCAACTACTGAAGCGTTAACTGATTCAAGATATGCTTCAACTGTCTTGCTGTCATCCATGATGTAAACTTGTGCAAGAAGTGTGTAAGCTTGGTCAACTTTAGTGTTGTCAAGCATGAAGCGATCCATTTTACCTGGGATGATTTTGTCCCAGATTTTTTCTGGTTTACCTTCTGCAGCCAACTCAGCTTTGATGTCAGCTTCAGCTTGAGCGATCACTTCATCAGTCAATTGAGATTTTGATCCATACTTCAAGTGTGGAAGAGCTGGTTTGTTAACCATTGCACGGCTTTCGTTATCTTGGTCGATAACGTGGTTCAATTGTGCCAACTCATCTTTAACAAATTGCTCATCCAATTCTTTGTATGAAAGAACTGTTGGTTTCATCGCTGCGATGTGCATTGAAATTTGTTTAGCAAGTGCTTCGTCTCCACCTTCGATTACAGAGATAACACCGATACGTCCACCGTTGTGTTGGTATGCTCCGAAGTGTTGTGCATCTGTTTTTTCAATCAAAGCAAAGCGACGGAATGAGATTTTTTCTCCGATAGTCGCTGTTGCAGATACGTATGCAGCTTCAAGAGTTTCACCTGAAGGCATAGTCAAAGCAAGTGCTTCCTCATTATTAGCTGGTTTTCCTTCAACGATTGCTTTAGCTGTTGCGTTTACCAACTCAACAAATTGAGCGTTTTTCGCAACGAAGTCAGTTTCAGCATTTACTTCAACAACTGCTGCAATGTTACCGTCAACATAAACACCAGTCAAACCTTCTGCAGCAACACGGTCAGCTTTCTTAGCTGCTTTTGCCATACCTTTTTCGCGAAGCAATTCAATCGCTTTTTCGATATCACCTTCCACTTCAACCAATGCTTTTTTAGCGTCCATAACACCAGCACCAGATTTTTCACGCAACTCTTTAACAAGTTTAGCTGTAATTTCTGCCATTTTGATTCTCCTATATTTTTTAAAAATAGGAGAGCCGGGCTAAGCCCCGCCCTCCTAGGTAATTACTATTTATATGAATTAAGCGTTGTCACCTTCTACAACTTCAACGATTTCTTCAATTGAATCTGCTTGAGTTTCTGAAGCTGCAAATTCTGCTTCAACCGCTGCTGCATCTTCACCTTGACGTCCTTCGATGATAGCGTCAGCCAATTTAGCTGTGATCAATTTAACAGCTCGGATAGCATCATCGTTAGCTGGGATGATTACATCGATATCATCTGGATCAGTGTTTGTATCAACCATCGCTACAACTGGGATTCCCAATTTTTTAGCTTCTTTAACAGCGATTTGCTCTTTATGTGGGTCAACTACGTACATCACATCTGGGATACGAGGCATATCTTCGATACCACCCAAGAATTTTTCAAGACGTGCACGTTGTTTGTTAAGAAGTGCAACTTCTTTCTTAGGAAGAACTTCAAAAGTTCCATCTTCTTCCATACGTTTGATTTCTTTCAAACGAGCGATACGTTTTTGGATTGTTCCCCAGTTTGTAAGAGTTCCACCCAACCAACGGTGGTTGATGAAGTATTGACCTGAACGTACTGCTTCTTCAGCAACTGCATCAGCTGCTTGTTTCTTAGTACCAACGAACAATACAACCGCATCGTTAGCTGCTGCATCACGCATGAAGTCGTATGCTTGGTCAGCGTATTTTACAGTTTGTTGCAAGTCGATAACGTGGATTCCGTTACGCTCTGTAAAGATGTATTTAGCCATCTTAGGGTTCCAGCGACGAGTTTGGTGACCAAAGTGTACACCAGCCTCAAGAAGTTGTTTCATTGAAATTACTGCCATGAGTATTTCTCCTTTTTGTTTTTTTCCTCTTCTTGACTTCAACTCGCAAAACGACCCAAGAGCAACTGCTTCACAATTCATCAAGAATGAGTATTATCGTTCACACGACAATTTTCATTTTACCATACTTTTCCAATATTTTCAAGCTATTTTGATATAATTTTTAATAGGGATTGTCACGGTAAAACCTGAAAAGAGGGCTCTATTCGAGTCCCTCTGTAATTAGTCTGCATAAATATATGTTACAAAACCTTCAGAAGTCGTTGTTGGATTGAACCATCCACGGTGATTTCCAATTGTACGATTACCTGCATAATTTGATTCTGATACTTGGATACGTGTTGTTGATTCAACAGCTGTAACAACCGCTACGTGACCATATCCACCATCATTCCAACATGCAATTGCTCCGACTTGAGGTGTTGAACCTGTACGGAAGCCTGCTGCTGCTGCACTTGTAGCCCACTGTGCTCCATTACCCCAGTAGTCTCCAGCCCAAGGTGCCAAGGTTTTTACTCCCCATGTACATTCACCAATTGGATAAGTTGAGGCATTTGTGTTATATGTTGGACGTACTTTAGCCTGAACAGGTGCTACTGCAGATTCAGATACTGCTTGTACCTGTGCTGCTAGGTTTGTATTACCTGAAGCAAGTACTGATTGTTGTTGGCTAGCTTGTTTTTCTTTATAAGCCGCTTCTGCTGCTGCTGCTGCACGAGCCTCTGCCTCAGCAGCTGCCTTTTGTTCTAATAGACTTGCTTTTTCCCCTTCAGCTGTCGCTTTCTCAGCAGCAAGACTCAATTCAGCAGCCTTTAGTTCTGCCTGTTTCGTAGTCAATGCTTGAGCATCATCAGCTAATTTTTGTTGATTAGCAATTACAGTATTGATAGCATCATTATTTGCTACTTGTTTTTCAGAAATAGCTTTTTTATCTGCCTTTTGTTGTTCTAACATTTTGTTGTTTGCAGATACGATTTCACTCATTGCAGCAACACGTGAAATAGCTTCTGTAATTGATTTTGAGTTTACGATTGTATTGATGTAGCTAGTTGCGGCTCCATTTGTTTGAGCACTACGAGCTTGTTTTTCCAAAGATTGGTTACGAGAAACAATGTTTTTAGAAAGTTCTGTAATCTCACCCTCGAGTTTCTTAGATTCTGCTTGTAATCTATCATTTTCAGATTGCAAGTTAGATTGCTCTGCTTGAATAGCAGATACTTGCTCCTGAATTTGATCAACCTGTTTTTGGGCTTCTTCTTGTTGTGCTGTTAAGTTACTAATTTTATTATCTTGAGCAGCAATTTTGTCATCAGTCGTTTCTGCATGAGCAGTCGTCAATACTGCTGCCTGGGAAACCATTACTGTACTTAATAAAAGCGAGGCTAAGATTTTTTTCTTCATGGTTAATAAATACTCCTTCTGTTTAAGACAATACTAGTATACCAAAAAAAACTCCAATAAATATTACGCCTTTGTTACATTTATATGTCGTTCTTATAGATAATATTTTTCAAAAATAAATTGAAAAACAGTAATCCATAAAAAATTTAAAATCATCGTCGGTACCAAGCTATAGACTATAAAAATCGACATGTTATCCACTGTCAGCCCTACCATAAAAGCCAAAAGATAACTACCCATTTCAAACAGGAAGGTCAGGACAATCATAGAGAGCATTCTTGTCCAACGATTCAACAAAATAACACTATTCAATTTATGAAGAAAGGCTCCCAATAAGATAAATAAGAGAGTTGCAATCCCTATTAGATGGAAAAAGTAAACATCATAAACCAAGCCTATAACAAAACAATAGACTAGATAGAGATACTCTGATACTTCTATCGTCTCAAATAAGAGAAATAGAAAAAGAAAATGACTAGCCAAATGTATATGGGGGAAAAATGAGCCCAGAATCTGGCTAATATGGGCGTCAATTAGAACAAAGAAAGGAAGCAATAAAAATACTCCAACCCGCTTCAACTGTCTCATTATGAATTCCCCACTAATTCTATCACATCCACATTATGAGTATCTGCACTCAATTTAACAGTTACTTCTCGTGTCAAATAGTCTGTACTATGCGTTGTGGCAACCACTTCACCAACAGGAATATCCGCAACATTAAAGTTTCCTAATCCACCCGTTGTCACCTTATCGCCTGCACTAATATCGCTATTACTATTTAATTGGCTAATTTTAAGAACTTCATTTTCCTTGTCATAGCCAACAATAATGCCATAAATTGTAGTAGAACCATGTTGAATTTTAACAGAAATCTTATCAGCATTTTCCGTATTTGTCAGAAGATTGACCATAGTAGAGTTGTCCTCTACTTTTGAAACACTCCCAATCAAGCCACCATTTGCAATTGCTAACATGTTCTCAGAAACCCCTTTTGATCTACCTGCATCTAAGGTCAACTCCTGCTTCCAAGATACCGGAGAACGCATAATAACATCTGCTGCTAAAGTCTTTGTAGCTTGCAATTTAGACTTCATATCAAGCAATTGGCGCAGTTGTTCATTTTCTGTCTTTAAACTTTCCGCCTCATTTGATTTAACTTCTAATTGGTAAATCTGTTTCTTCAAACTTTCATTTTCATTATATGTTCGTGTCAAATGAGCCAAATCTGATTTGACAGAATCAAACCACCGAAAAGGTTTTTGCACAACTCTATCAACCAATGAAATTCCATCTCCTAATTTTGTCACCATTGTACTTGAATAAGTCGTCGCTAAGAGAGCTGAGACAAGCAGAACAGTGACAAAAACAATAATGACATATTTTGATTTTTTAAAACGGTTCATATCCCTACCTTTATATCAAAAACTGTTACAGTAACTTTTAATCAATTCTTTAAATGCTACTAAGATTTTAAGAAAAATAAGCAACAACCAAGTACGAGAATAACAAGAATAGTCAGCGTATCCTTTCGAGTCCATTCCAATTGTCGGTATTGACTTCTGCCTTTTCCACCCTGATAACCACGCGCTTCCATGGCGATAGCCAAGGAATCTGCACGTTTTAAACTTGTCGCAAAAAGAGGAATCAAAATAGGAATCATAGCCTTTACTTTTTGAACAATACTTCCTTCTCCAAAATCCACTCCACGCGCCTTCTGCGCATTCATAATCCGCGTCGTATCATCCATCAAGGTTGGGACAAAACGTAGACTCATAGACAGCATCAATCCAATTTCATGAACTGGAACTTTCACGCGCTTTAAAGGCGCTAACAAAGCTTCGACAGCTGAGGCCAAACTTAAGGGCATGGTTGTTAAGGTTAACAAAGTTGAAAAGAAAATAATCAATACAAAGCGACAAAAAATAATTCCAGCTTGTTGCAAAGCATAATCCGTGATTCTCACAAACGAAAACTCAAATAAAACATTCCCATTAGAAATGAAAAACAGTTGAAAAATAGTTGTGAAGGCAATCAAGAAAAACATAGATTTCAAGCCCTGAATAAAAAATGAAATAGATACTCCTGACAAGGCAATAAATATCCCTGTTGCTATAAAAAGAATCAGATTCGTCAAAGGATTATTAGCCCAAAAAACGATCAAAATCAGTAGCATCATAGCCAGTAATTTGCTACGTGGATCCAATCGGTGAACAATCGAATTTCCTGGGATATAACGCCCCAAAATCATACTATCCATTTAGCGACTCCTTGAACTCCTCTATCTTAATCGGTAATCGTTTAAATGACACGCCTCTATCAGCCAATCGTTTACAAAAGGCTGTAATTTTAGGTACTCCC
Source organism: Streptococcus pseudopneumoniae (assembly GCF_038148955.1). Lineage (GTDB taxonomy): Bacteria > Bacillota > Bacilli > Lactobacillales > Streptococcaceae > Streptococcus > Streptococcus pseudopneumoniae_T. The sequence continues at coordinate 37,473 of NZ_JBBJZY010000018.1, read as the reverse complement.
AACTGCACTTCTTCCATAAAGACAACATCTTGAAAGACATCACTCGGTTTTCCCCCCTTAACTAAGCGTCCCTTTTCCATTACATAGACTTGATTCGCATATTCAGCAACATCATCCATCAAATGCGTTACTAAGACAATGGTCATCCCTGACTGATGGAGTTTTTTGAACAAATTCATCAACTCTTTTCTACCCAGAGGATCCAGGCCTGCTGTGGGTTCATCTAAGACTAATATAGCTGGCTCCATGGCAAGTATGCCTGCAATGGCGACACGTCTCATTTGTCCACCTGACAGCTCAAACGGACTGCGATCAAAAAGTGATTCCTCAATTCCAACCAAAGCCAGTTTCTCACGCGCAATCTGCTCCGCATCTTCTTCAGAAACTCCAAAATTTTGCGGTCCAAAAGCAACGTCTTTCAAAACCGTTTCTTCAAAAATCTGATTTTCAGCAAACTGAAATACCAAGCCAACCTGTTTTCTAATTTGACGAATATCTTTGTTTTTAGAAGTCGAAGTGATTAAGGTATCAAAAACCCTCACACTCCCTTGACTTGGCACCAATAAACCATTTAAGAGTTGTAAAATAGTTGATTTACCACTACCTGTATGCCCAATTAAGGCCGTATAAGAACCATCTTCAATCGTTAAAGAAACATCCGACAAAGCTGTTGAAGCTAAAGGAGTCCCTTCTTGATATGTAAAACTCACATTTTCTAGAGCAATTCCCATAACTTATCCTCTAGCTCACTTTCTGTCAAATAATTTTCAGGCAAATCATAGCCATTCTGGCTCAAAGAATGTTTTAATTGATTAGCAAAAGGATCGTCCAATCCAATTTGATCTAAATCATTTCGAGAGAAAAGTTCCCTTGGACTACTAGTTGATTCAATTTCCCCTCTTTTCATGACCAATACGCGATCACTCATAGCAACTTCTTCCAAATCATGTGTAATGGAAATGACCGTCATATCATAGTCTTTTCGAATTCCTTTTACTGTCTCAATCAGTTCTCTACGACCCTCAGGATCCAACATACTCGTTGCTTCATCTAGGATTAAAATAGCTGGTCTTAAGGCTACAACACCTGCAATGGCCACACGTTGCTTTTGTCCACCTGATAGACGCGCCGGCTCTCTCTTTTTAAAGTCCAACATGCCAACCAAATCCAGAGCTTCCTCCACTCTCTTTTTCATTTCTTGACGAGAAAGTCCTTGATTTTCCAAACCAAAGGCAACATCATCTTCAACAGTCGCTCCAACAAATTGATTGTCTGGATTTTGAAAAACCATACCGATTTGACGACGTATATTCCAAACATTCTCCTCAGTCAGCCGTTGGCCATCAATTACAATCTCTCCAGATTCTGCTTCCAATAAGCCATCAATTAACCGTACTGTCGTTGATTTGCCACTACCATTATGCCCTACAATCGAAAGCCATTCTCCACGTTTCACGTGAAACGTAATATCCTTCACATCGTAGTATTTCTGATTTTCTTTATAGCGAAAAGAAAGATTTTTTACATCAATTATTGATTTCATTTCGAACCAAATGTCCCTTTAAATACATAGGCACTACCCTTGAAATAGTCATAGCCAGAGTAGATAGTGAAAAATAAGGCTACATAAAGTAGAACTTGCCCAAGCAAAGTCCAATGTAATAGCAAGAAAATAATCGCAAACATCTGACTGAAAGTTTTAATTTTTCCAGGCATGGCTGCTGCTAAAACTGTTCCACCAGTTTCAACCAGTAAAAGCCTTAAACCTGTCACAGCCAACTCTCGGCAGATAATCACTGCAACTATCCAAGCAGGAGCCATACCTAACTCAATCAGCATAATAAAAGCCGACATAACTAGTAGCTTATCCGCCATAGGATCTGCAAATTTTCCAAAATTACTGACCACATCCCATTTACGAGCTAAATATCCATCTAAGTAGTCTGTAATACTGGCAATAGCAAAGATAATAGCTGCCACTATATGACTCTCTATCGAATTTCCTACTGTTAAAATAAAGATAAAAATAGGTATAAAAAGAATTCGACCTATTGTTAAGAGATTTGGAATTTGTTCTTTTTTCATTTGTTTTTCCTTAATTTTTAGTAAAGGTTACAGTGATTTGTCCAGTCTGCGCTGTTAATTTCGATAAATCAACACTCTGATTATCTACTGTCAAAGTAACACCTTTTACAACACCTAATGTAATGGTTACAGGACTTTTAGTTGCAACTGTTGCTTCTGCGCTTTTATTATCCGGTGATAAGGTTACACCGCCCTCAAGTTCGCTTTCTGAAACACTGACCCAACTTGTAACATCTGAAACTGCCAATTGCAATTTAACTGTTTCCTTACTTGTCTTATAAGCGATTTCTACATGATTTCCTTCGCCTGATACACTTATCGCTGATTCTACACTAGAAGAATTGCTAGATGAACTACTACTTGAGGAGTGGGGAACAGAGCTAGTTGAACTTATTGAACTTGTTGATTGAACCACACTGTAATTAGAAAGAGAAGGCCCCTCTGGTTGAGTTTGAATATAGTTCCAAACATAATAGGTCACAAAAATTAGAATCGATAAGGCAAAAAGGATAAAATAAAATAAAGGTAAAAAGGATGTTTTTTTATTCTTTTTCTTACTTGAACGTCTGCGCCCTGTCAACTCATCTTCATCAACATCTACTTCCTCATAAGTAATCATACTCCCAGAATCATAAGCATCCAAAACAATTTGGTCATCTAACTCAACAGCCCATGCATATTTTCTCAAGAAAGAGCGTGTGTAAAAAGGACTTGGAAGTTGATCGAAATCGTCTGCTTCCATTGCTTCCAACATATCTAACTGGATGTCTGTCTTTTTCTGCAATTCATCTAAACTCAATCCCTGATTGATTCTAGCTAATCGTAAAACCTCACCAATTGTTTTTTTCCTCATACTTGTCATCCCTTCTTTCTAGTGTCTATTATGATAGGTTACTACGATGGGAATATTGTAAAATCAACTATATCCCCTTCGTCTATTAAGTGATGCCCTGCTTCAAGGACATCCTCTAAAGTAATTTCCTGTAAAATCTTTGGCAAATCAAAAATTGTCTCACCATGTTCAAAAGCATCATATTGTGTTGCAATAAATTCAAGAGAGTTCATGCTACTGAAAAATTCTCCAAACATCTCTCTTTTGATAATATCTAAATGATCCTCTGTAATATCTAAATCCTTTGTAAAATTACGAATAGCCTTCCTAAATTGATGAGATAAAGCAACTGGCTCTTTCGTATCCATTGTCAACATAACAAAATGAAAGCGACTTGTTACTTCAATTTCAAGAGATAGGGACGCATCTATTTTACCTGATTCATATAACTTTTGAAAACGATCCGAAGTCCAACCAAACATCATTGCAAATAATAATTTTAATAAAATATGATGTCGATAGCAATCCGCCTCAGCAACTTCTCGATTACCTCTAACTCCAATCGCTAGCTTGGGAGAAGATACTTCCATTCTCATACTGTCTGTTGACTTCACATCTTGTAAAAGCAACTTTTCTTTTGATACTTCCTGAAAATCTGAATCTTTCAGTTCTTTGCTTTCAAAATAGTCCTGTACTCGCTCCACATCAAAATTACCAACTAAAAACAGAGACATATTTACAGGTTTGTAAAATCTTGTAAAATTTTCTTGCAAATTAGTTAGATTGATTTGGGAAATGGACTCCTCACTTCCAACTATATCCGTTGCTAAAGGTGTACCAGGATACAAATTCGCTAAAGTTGAAAAGAATAAGCACGAATCTGGATCATCTTGGTACATTTCTCGTTCTTGCTGGATAATATCCTGCTCTCTTAAAATGGAAGCTTCAGTAAAGTGTGCTGATGTTACCAATTCATCAAGTAAATCTAAATTCTCTAAGAGATAATCCGTCGATGAAAAAAGATAGTTTGTTTTTGTAAAGCTTGTAAAGGCATTGCTATCTGCACCTAGACTCGTAAAAGCTGACATCAAATCGCTAGAATCTTCTCTCTCAAATAATTTATGTTCAAGAAAATGAGCAATTCCTGCAGGATATTGTTTTACACCTACGTCAACTTCTGTGACAGGCGTATCTACCGAACCAAACTGTACAGTTACACTTCCGTAAACTTCTTTAAATTCTTTTTTAGGTAGAAGAGCTACTGTCAATCCGTTTGCCAAACGAGTTCGATAAACCATTTCTTTTACAGCTGGATAGTATTTTTCTTCAAAAACAACCTTTGTCATTCTATTCCTTCCATAAAGTAAATCGCCTGTAGTTTCACATTATTAGCTACTCTACAAATATCATCTTTGTCAACTTGCTCGAGTTTTGCAATCCAACTTTTAAAGTCTGCTGAAGATTTTCCAAGTAAGGCATTTTGATAAGCACGTTCAATCAATGAACCTTGATTATCTTGAGAAAGTAACAGAGAACGACGAATCATTTCCTTGGTCTGCTCTAATTCAAGCTCTGTAAAATATCCTTTTTTTAAATCAATCAGTTGATTATTCATCATTTTACGAGCCTGATTCCGATTTTCTCGATCAATACCAGCATACATCCTCAAAAATCCACTAAACAAATCGAGCTGACTTGAAATAGTATAAGCTAATCCAGCATTTTCACGGACATTTGTAAAGAGCTTAGAATGAGCAAATCCACCCAGTAAACCACTCATTACAATCATGGGTAAATGTTGCTCATCGCCATATTCAGCAGAGCAATAATATCCCAACTCTAAAATAGACTGTCCCACATTTTTCCGAACCATACCTTCCTGAAGAATATTGGAATAAGGTTGACAATACTGGACCTTCACATCTCCTTTTCGAGCTTTAAAGCCAAATGATTCTAATACATTTTGAATTTCAACCTCATTAAAATCACCTAGGAAAAAGAAATCGATTCGATCATTGGCCAAAAATTCTTGGAAACAAGAATAAGAACTTTGTGGAGTTTCAGCTAAAATACGATTTCGTAAATCACTATATTCCAATTGGAGACGTTCATCATGAAAAAATAATTTATCTAATTCTTTATGTGCAAAATAAAAAGAATCATCCATATCAGCTGCTAAACTTGCTAGCAATTGCTTTTTCTCAATTTCAAATAAGGCCGAATCAAACCCATTATCAACTACAACGGGTGAAAAAAGAGTTTCTTTTACTAGTTCCAAAACCTGAGAAGTTAGCACATTTTTCTTACTTAAAAACTCATCACGAACATAAGTAAATGTCAATTCTACAATGTGACTTTGCCCTCTTCTGAAACAATTGGTTGACATATCTGTACCATATAGACTAGCCAAGTGTCTCCTCAAATTTTGAGAAGTAGGGTACAGCTGGTTAGCAGTCTCTAGCATACTCGCACTCAACATGCGACCTGCAATCGTATCAAGAGATAATGGAGCGGTAAAACGCACGGTGATTTTGTTCGTTTTAAACTTCTTTGATTGGATAAAATGTGTTGAAATTCCATGCACTAACTCCATGATTTACCTCCTTACATACAGACTTCTATTATATCACGAAAACCTGAAATTTTCTTGTTCTCTGTAACACTTTTGAAATAAAAATCGCTTACATTACTCCTTGTTTCTCTCACTATTTTTAGGAAAATATGGTATAATACCAAAGATTGAGGTGAATTATGGAATACAAATTATTTGAAGAATTTATTACCCTCCAAGCACTACTCAAAGAACTTGGAATTACACATAGCGGAGGAGCTATCAAATCATTTCTCTCTGAACATTCTGTTTACTTTAATGGGGAACTAGAGAATCGCCGTGGTAAAAAACTTCGTATTGGTGATAAAGTTGACATCCCTGACATGAATATTGACATCTTGTTGACACAACCTACTTCTGAGGAGCAAGATGAATACCAAGCTGATAAAGTTGAAAAAGAACGAATCGCTAAACTTGTTAAGGAGATGAATAAAGGAGTAAAAAAAGACAAATCACAACCCACTCCATCACCCAAAAGCAAACAAGCTCCGCGATTCCCTGGTAGATAATCATGTGGCTACAACACCTATCTCTCAAGACTTTTCGTAATTACAAAGAGACGAAAATAGACTTTAATCCTAAATTGAATGTCTTTTTGGGACGTAATGCACAAGGAAAAACAAACATGTTAGAGGCTATCTATTTTTTAGCCTTAACACGTAGTCATCGAACTCGAACAGATAAAAATCTCATTCATTTTGATGAGGAACAACTTCATCTTTCAGGTCTCGTTCAGAAAAAAACGGGATCTATTCCTCTCGAAATTGAACTAACACAAAAAGGGCGTGTGACAAAAGTTAATCATTTAAAACAGGCACGACTTTCAGATTATGTAGGACACATGAATGTTGTCTTATTTGCTCCTGAAGATTTACAACTAATTAAGGGAGCACCTTCGGTTCGACGAAAATTCATTGATATGGAACTTGGACAAATCAAGCCAATCTATTTATCTGACTTAACCAATTATAACCACATCCTAAAGCAAAGAAATACTTACCTAAAATCAGCTCAAAAAATAGATGAAACCTTCCTTTCAGTCTTAGATGATCAGCTAGTTGATTATGGATGTCGTGTGATGAATCACCGCTTAGATTTCATAAAAAAACTAGAGCATTTTGGTTGTAAGAAACATTTTGAACTTTCTAATCAGATTGAAGAACTGTCAATATCCTATCAATCTTCTGTAAAGATAACTGACAAGGAAGACTTATCAGAATCTTTCAAAATTGCTTTAGAAAAAAGTAGGGCCAGAGATTTATTTAAAAAGAATACTGGTGTTGGGCCTCATCGAGATGATATTTCTTTTTATATAAATGGGATGGATGCTAGTTTTGGAAGTCAAGGTCAACATCGTAGTCTCGTCCTCTCGGTAAAATTAGCAGAAATCGAATTAATGGAAAGCATTACTACAGAATCTCCAATATTACTGCTTGACGATGTTATGAGCGAACTTGACAACACTAGACAACTAAAATTATTAGAAACGATTTCTCATTCAATCCAAACCTTTATCACAACAACAAGCTTAGACCATCTTCAAAATCTGCCAGAAAATCTAAGAATCTTCACTATTCAGGATGGTAAAGTTGCTGTAAATAGAAATTGACAACATTGTAAAAGAACTCCTGTTTTTACTGGAGTTCTTTTCATTGTTTTTTACATAGAATAATTTGGTGCCTCATTCGTAATTTGTACATCATGAGGATGGCTTTCTTTCAAACCAGCACCAGACATTTCAATAAATTGAGCATTATCATGTAGTTCTTTAAGGTTAGCCGCACCACAGTAACCCATACCAGATCGGATACCGCCAATCATTTGGAAGACAATATCAGCTGCCGCTCCTTTATAAGCAACACGACCTTCAATTCCTTCTGGAACAAGTTTGTTTGCTTCATTAACAGAACCTTGGAAGTAACGATCGCTTGAGCCTTTTTTCATAGCAGCAATTGATCCCATACCACGATAAGTCTTGAACTTACGTCCTTGGAAGATTTCAGTTTCACCTGGAGCTTCATCAGTTCCAGCAAACATAGATCCAAGCATAACTGCATTTCCACCTGCAGCAAGGGCTTTTACAATATCTCCAGAATACTTGATTCCACCGTCAGCAATGATCGTTTTTCCATATTCACGCGCAACAGCTGCAGCATCGTAGATAGCTGTTACTTGCGGAACACCAACACCAGCAATCACACGAGTAGTACAGATAGAACCTGGTCCAATCCCAACCTTGACAACATCTACACCTGCTTCGTAAAGGGCACGTGCACCTTCAGCAGTTGCAATATTTCCAGCAATCAAAGTACGATCTGGGAAGTGAGCACGAATCTCAGCAATTTTACGCAAGACACCTGCAGAATGACCATGTGCAGTATCAATAACAATCGCATCCGCTCCTGCTTCAAAAAGAGCCTCTGCACGTTCAAATGTATCTGAAGTAACACCTACTGCACCTGCAACTAGTAGACGACCAAACTCATCTTTAGCAGCATTTGGAAACTCAATAACTTTTTCAATATCTTTGATAGTGATCAAACCAGAAAGACGGCCTTCTTCATCGACCAAAGGAAGCTTTTCAATACGGTGCTCTTGAAGAATACTCTCAGCTGTTGAAAGATCTGTACCCACAGGAGCAGTAACAAGATTTTCACTAGTCATATGATTTGAGATTGGTTGGTTATAGTCTGAAATAAAACGAAGATCTCGGTTTGTCAAAATACCAACCAATTTACGATTTTCAAGTGTTTCAACAACTGGAACACCACTGATGCGGTAACGTCCCATAAGCTCATCTGCTTCAGCAATTGTATGTTCAGGCGTCAAGAAGAACGGATCAATAATAACTCCATTTTCAGAACGTTTTACCTTACGAACCTCGTCTGCTTGTTGAGCAATTGACATGTTTTTATGGATAACTCCGAGACCGCCTGCACGAGCAATAGCAATGGCCATTTGACTCTCTGTAACTGTGTCCATGGCAGCGGTAATAATTGGGATATTTAAAGTCAAATTATCTGCCAATTTAGTTGTTAAATCTGAATCGTTAGGCAACACATGACTTTCAGCTGGAATAAGCAATACATCATCAAAGGTAAAACCTTTTTTCAAAAATTTAGTGTCCCAATTAGACATTCGAAGTTTCCTCTTTTCTTTCTTTTTGAGCTTGACTCTTTTTATATTGTATCTATCATACCATTCTATAAAAATTTGTCAAATGTTACAGGGGTAAATAAAAAACTATCTTTTCTTTAAGATAGAAATGATAGTTTCTTATAAAATAAACTTAGTTAAAGTAATGAAGTCCCATTGCCCCTTTAACCTCAGATAGGGTTTGACCCGCAACTTCACGCGCTCTTTCACTACCTTTTTGAAGCATATTATAAACTTCTCCCATATCCTTAGCAAATTCGATACGGCGCTCACGAATAGGACCAAGTTCACGTTCTAATATTTCAAGTAGATAACGCTTGGTCTTCACATCACCAAGACCACCTCGTTGATAATGTTCTTTCATTTCAGCAATTTCTTGAGCATCTTCTGGGCGACCAAAAACATCTAGATAATGGAAAACCATATTTCCCTCAATCTTACCTGGATCTTCCACCCGAATATGATCTGGATCTGTATACATACTCATTACTTTTTTACGCAAAGTATCCGCATCATCAGCTAAATAAATACCATTATTGAGTGATTTAGACATTTTAGCATTTCCATCTAAACCAGGCAAACGCCCTGCTCTCTCATTTTCTGGATAAATACCTTCCGGCTCTACCAAGACATCACAATTATATGCATTATTAAAAGAACGAACAATTTCACGAGTTTGCTCAATCATTGGTTTCTGATCTGTCCCAACAGGAACATAATTAGCCTTGAAAGCTGTGATGTCAGCTGCTTGAGCGATCGGATAGACCAAGAATCCTGTAGGAATACTTTCCCCAAATCCTTTTTGAGCAATCTCTGTCTTGACAGTTGGATTGCGCTCCAAACGTGCTAATGAAACTAGATTCATATAATACATAGACAACTCAGCCAACTCTGGAATCTGGCTTTGAATAAAGATAGTTGATTTACTTGGATCCAATCCAACTGCAAGGTAATCCAAAGCCACATTTCCGATAGACTCTACAATTGTTTGAGGGTCTTTAGCATGATCTGTCAAGGCTTGTTGGTCAGCCAAGAACACAAACATATCATACTTATCCTCTTCCTGTAATAATACTCGATTTTTGAGACTTCCAACATAATGTCCAATATGCAATTTTCCTGTTGGACGGTCTCCTGTTAAAATAATGGGTTTAGTCATTTTGTTCTCCTTCGATATAGTCCCTTCAATTATAGCATTTTTTTAATGAAATAACCGCAATTTATCAAAATAAATCAACCTTACTATTCACGGATTTGTGTAAAGTATAATGTAAATATAATTTACACAAAATTGACAGATAAAAATTTGAATATTTCCGTATTTTCTAGTAGAATAAATATATTACACATATAGGAGAAAAACATTGCTTACAGTATCTGATGTTTCACTACGTTTTAGTGATCGCAAACTTTTTGATGATGTCAATATCAAATTTACAGAAGGAAATACTTATGGATTAATCGGTGCTAATGGTGCCGGAAAATCAACCTTTTTAAAAATTTTAGCTGGAGATATCGAACCTACTACTGGTCACATCTCTCTTGGTCCAGATGAACGTCTCTCTGTTCTCCGTCAAAATCACTTTGACTATGAAGATGAACGTGCCATTGATGTTGTTATCATGGGAAATGAAAAACTTTATAGCATCATGAAAGAGAAAGATGCCATCTACATGAAGGAAGATTTCTCAGACGAGGACGGGGTTCGTGCTGCCGAACTCGAAGGAGAGTTTGCCGAACTTGGAGGTTGGGAAGCAGAGAGTGAAGCCTCTCAACTCCTTCAAAACCTAAATATCCCAGAAGAATTACACTACCAAAACATGAGCGAATTAGCCAACGGTGAGAAAGTAAAGGTTCTCCTTGCCAAAGCACTTTTTGGTAAACCTGATGTTCTTCTTTTGGACGAGCCTACCAACGGTTTGGATATCCAATCGATTACTTGGTTAGAAGACTTCTTGATTGACTTTGATAACACAGTTATCGTAGTATCCCACGACCGTCACTTCTTAAACAAAGTATGTACTCACATGGCCGACCTTGACTTTGGAAAAATCAAACTCTATGTCGGAAACTACGACTTCTGGAAGGAATCTTCTGAGCTTGCTGCTAAATTGCTAGCAGACCGTAATGCAAAAGCAGAGGAAAAAATTAAGCAATTGCAAGAATTCGTAGCTCGTTTCTCTGCCAATGCTTCTAAATCAAGACAAGCAACCTCACGTAAGAAAATGCTTGATAAGATTGAGCTAGAAGAGATTGTGCCATCTAGTCGTAAGTATCCATTTATCAACTTTAAAGCAGAACGTGAGATTGGTAATGATCTCTTGACAGTAGAAAATCTAACTGTAAAGATTGATGGTGAGACTATTTTAGATAATATCAGCTTTATCTTACGTCCAGGTGATAAGACAGCTCTTATTGGACAAAATGATATCCAAACGACTGCATTGATTCGTGCAATCATGGGGGACATTGACTATGAAGGAACTGTCAAGTGGGGAGTTACAACTAGTCAATCTTACCTTCCAAAAGATAACTCAGCTGATTTCGCAGGGGGAGAGTCAATCCTTGACTGGTTGCGTCAATTCGCAAGTAAAGAAGAAGATGACAATACTTTCCTACGTGGCTTCCTCGGACGTATGCTCTTCTCTGGAGATGAAGTTAACAAACCTGTAAATGTCTTGTCAGGGGGAGAAAAAGTTCGTGTCATGCTTTCAAAACTCATGCTCTTAAAATCAAATGTCCTTGTACTTGATGATCCAACCAATCACTTGGACTTGGAATCTATCTCAAGCTTGAATGATGGATTGAAAAACTTTAAAGAATCAATCATCTTTGCCAGTCATGACCACGAGTTTATTCAAACTTTGGCTAACCATATCATTGTCTTATCTAAAAATGGTGTCATTGACCGTATCGATGAAACCTATGATGAATTCCTAGAAAATGCAGAAGTACAAGCAAAAGTTAAAGAACTTTGGAAAGACTAAATAAAACTTCAAAACTCAGTTGGGTTAACCAGCTGAGTTTTCTAACATTTTATGAGGTAACATGAAATTATTTTTTAAAACATATTGGATCTATTTTGTTTCTTTCATCATTCCCGTAATCATTATGATAGGAGTATACCTATCTCAAGGTATCTACTGGAATAGCGATACATCTCCACTATTAGGAGATGGGTTTCATCAATACGTTATTTTTGATGTAGCTTTACGAAATATCCTACATGGAAATGATAGTCTGTTTTATACCTTTACAAGTGGCCTCGGATTAAATTTCTATGCCCTATCTAGTTATTACTTGGGAAGTTTCCTTTCACCTCTAGTTTACTTTTTTGATCTAACGAATATGCCAGATGCTGTCTATCTGACAACTCTCTTAAAATTTGGATTGATTGGACTGTCAACTTACTTTAGTTTAAATAAATTATTTCAATCGATTCCTAATCCTTTAAAACTAGCTTTATCTACTTCCTATGATCTGATGAGCTTTACCGTTAGTCAGTTAGAGATAAAAACCTGGCTAGATGTTTTTATCTTGATTCCTTTAATTATAACTGGTTTACACCTACTTATAACTGAAAAGAAATCCTCATTATACTTTACAAGTCTGTCAATCTTATTTGTCCAAAATTATTATTTTGGCTATATGACAGCATTGTTTCTTATTTTCTGGTATCTCTGTCAAATTTCTTGGGACTTTAAAACTCGCAAATCATCTTTTCTTGATTTTGTTGTCACCTCCTTTTTAGCTGGTATGGCTAGTTTGATTCTGACTCTTCCTACTCTATTTGATTTACAGACACATGGGGAAAAATTAACTGAAATTACAAAGTTTCAAACTGAAAGTAGCTGGTATCTTGATCTCTTTGCTAAGCAATTCATCGGTTCCTTTGATACAACCAAGTATGGGGCTATTCCAATGATTTTTGTCGGACTACTCCCCTTTATTTTGACCATTTTATTTTTTACGATGAAATCTATTAAGTTTCACGTGAAACTTATCTATGCAATCTTCTTTGCATTTCTAATTGCCAGCTTTTATATAGAAGCTCTTGATTTATTTTGGCAAGGTATGCATACTCCAAATATGTTTTTACATCGCTATTCTTGGATTTTCTCTACCTTGTTAATTTACACAGCAGCGGAAGTCTTAAATCGTCTGAAAGAAATTAAAATCTGGAATTTTTTAGTTTCGCTTTTTCTTCTAGTAACAGGATTTTTAACTACCATCTATCTAAAATTACATTATTCTTTTTTAACAGATTTGAATATTCTGCTTACTCTTGAATTTTTGGTTGTCTATTCGCTTTTACTCCTTGCAGTTATCAAAAAGTTTATCTCTGTAAATCTATTTGCCATTCTAATCTCTTTATTTATAATGGTTGAAATGAGTTTAAATGCTTCATCTCAAATAGACGGAATTGCTAAAGAATGGGGTTTTGCTTCTCGAAGTTCATATAATCGAGATATCCCAGCTATGGAATCTTTCTCAGCATATATTGGAAATCAATTTACTCGTACTGAAAAACTAGAGACTCAGACAGGAAATGACAGTATGAAATTCAACTACAATGGAATCTCTCAATTTTCATCTGTTCGAAATCGTTCATCAAGCTCTACTTTAGATAAACTTGGGTTTAAATCCTCTGGGACTAATCTCAATCTCCGTTATGGCAATAATAGTATTTTGGCTGATAGTTTATTTGGAATCCAGTACAATATCTCAGAAAACCCTATTGATAAGTATGGTTTTAAAGATATCTATCAAAAAGATAATCTTACCCTATATGAAAATCAGTTTTCTCTTCCGATTGCCTTTGCTAGTCAATCTGTTTACAATGATGTCAAGTTCAATGAACATACCTTGGATAATCAGGCCTCATTTTTAAATCAACTTGCTAACGTCAATTTTGATTATTTTTCTCCAATACCTTATGAAAAAAACGAAAATACTGATGATTTGATTAGTGTTACAAGTTCTTCAAAGGAGGATGCAGCAATCCAGTATCAAATTGAGGTTCCTGAAAACAGTCAAGTTTATCTTTCTTTCACAAACCTTCACTTTTCTAATGACAAACAAAAAAAGGTTGACATCCTTGTCAATGGTAAAAAGAAAACTTTTACAACTGATAATGTCTTCTCCTTCTTTAATCTAGGCTATACAAAAGAGAAAAAGACTTTCAATATCAATGTTAGTTTCCCTGGAAATTCACAAGTATCATTTGAATCTCCTACCTTCTATCGTTTAGATACCAAAACTTTCACCGAGGCAATTCAAAAAATTAAAGAACAACCTGTCACAGTATCAACTTCTAAAAACAAGGTTTTTGCTACATATGATGTCCAACAAGATACATCTATTTTCTTCACCATTCCTTATGACAAAGGTTGGTCTGCCTACCAAGATGGTAAGAAAATAGAAATTAAACAAGCTCAAACTGGATTTATGAAAGTTGATGTTCCCAAGGGGAAAGGAACTATTACACTTTCCTTCATTCCCAATGGGTTTATTACTGGAGCAATCTGTTCCTTTACTTCTCTCTTACTATTTGGAATCTATAATTACAGACGAAAGTTATCTAAGACATAAAAGAGGCTAGGCAAAAACTCAATTTCAGGAAAATGAAGTAAATCTTCCCACAATAAAACGCATAGTATCAAGGTTTTCAACACCTGATATTATGCGTTTTTATGATTTTAAAGACTTTTTGCCCAGCCTCTTTTAATCTTCCTCCATTTTCTTAGGTTGATAGGCTAGCATACCTAAACCAATAAATAGAGCTAGTATCACGGCAAGGAAAACGACTTGATGATAAATATTTCCTGTCATAGAAATTGTTTGTCGTAATCCAGAAACCGAATAACTCATTGGTAACCAAGGATTAATGGCTCTAAAGAAATCATTTGTCAAGGCAATTGGATAAGTACCGGCACTTGATGCTAGCTGTAATAAAAGCAAAATAAGAGAGAAGAAAGCTCCTATACGGCTATTCCATGTTGTTAAAGCAGTCACCATGGACATGAATACTAAACTTGTTAGGATAATGAGAATAAATGTTCTCATTTCATGATTAGCAGTTAAACCAATAATATGAACTCCTCCATATACCAAAATTCCTGCTAAAACAGCTATAATACCATTTATTTCAGCTCGAGATTTCAACCAAGCCCAACGGCTCTCTGGATGACGTCCTGAAGGCAACTTCGCAAAGATCATATTCGTTGATATTGCTGCAACAAAAAGAGCAACTGATATCATATAAGGAGCCATTGCAATTCCATTTACAGGAACTTGATCATTGTCTGTTTTTGAAAGATTGAGTGGATTTGACAAAATCTCTGCATTTTTAGATTCTGTTGATGCTGATTTGAGTTGATCACTAGCATTACTTAGTCCTTTTCCTAAAGAAGCAACTCCTGTCTGTAAATCTTCCAATCCAGAAGTTAACTTTGTTCCACCTTCTGCAAGTTTCCAAGATCCATCTGCCAATTTATTAGCTCCATTCTCTAATTGAGAAGCACCTGAAAGTAACTGACTGGATTTGTCTGCTAATTGACCAGATCCTGATTGTAATTTATCAACTCCTGCCATTAATTCTTGACTCTTTTGATTCAATTGATTGGACCCAGTTGATAATTTTTCAATACCAGATACTAATTCTGGAGTTTTTTCAGCTAATTGACCAACTCCTGCTGTCAAGCTAGAAGATTTTTGTGTCAAGGTATTTGAGCCTGAAACTAGTTGATCCAAACTACCTGTCAAGGTGGAATTTTTTTCACTTAGTTGACTTGCGCCTTGAGAAATTTTATCAACACCTGCAGTATATGCATTTACACCTGTTGCAATCGACTGACTGACAGGAACTAATTTACTCGTCACTACTCCTTGTATTTCTGTTAATCCACTTGACAATCCTGTCAAAGAAGTAAAAGCAAGCGGTAATACTTGATTAGCTTGATTTTTTAAAATCGAAAGATTAGAAGATTGATTTTGTAAGTTTTCTAAACTTCCCTGTAAACCTTGTACTAAAGCTACAATTGACTGAGCCGATTGAATACTATCAGTCGAATTTTGAGATACAGAAGCACTTATTTCAGCTTGTTGCTCACTTGTCAATGATTGATAAGCTGCTGTCGATTGAATATTGGCTAATGTAGTTGCTTTTTCAGACTGAGCACTTACTAACATTTGATTAGAAAGAGATGCTATACTTGATAAAACAGAATCTAATTGTTTTGTATCTTCAACATCAATATTTTGAATAACTTGATTTAACTGATTCAAACCAGAAGATAATTGAACAATTTGATCTTTTTGCTCAGACGAAGCATCTAACTTGCTAGAAAGTTGTTGAATCCCTTCACTTAATTGCTCCACCCCCATTCGAAGTGTAGCTGATTGACTAGATAACTGATTAGCTCCTGTTGCAAGATTTCCCACTCCGTTTGTATAGGCACTAACACCAGATGAAAATTGATTAAGACCAGTATTGAGCCGAGAAACGCCGCCAGTATAGGATTTTACACCAGTATATAACTGATTGATTCCTCCTACTAATTCAGGACTTTTAGAAGATAATTGACCTAATCCCCTATCTAATTGACTCACTGCACCAGTATATGTAACTAAACCACTATTAAAATTCCCTAAGCCAAGATGAAGTTGTTCAACACCAGAGACATAAGAGGATAATCCTTTAGTTAACTGCTCCGTTCCATTTGAAAATGTTAAACTTGAATCTGCTAAAGAGTGTAGGTTAGTAGTTAATGTTTGACTTCCTGCCACTAACTGATTCGCTCCATCAGTTAGTTTCTCACTTCCAGAAGCTGCTTGGCTCATACCATCCTTTAAATCGACCATTTTGTTGAATAAAGCTTTAGTATAAGTCTCGGTTACATTGGTAGAAACATTCTGCTTTAATTGTGTCATTGCAGAATCACTCATCTTGCTGGCAATAAAACTATGACCACTTGAAGTCTGATAATTGATTTGCATTTGCTCTGGGTGATCCGTTAAAATAGAAGCTGCTTTTTCAGACAAGTCACTTGGCAAAGTGACTACCATATAATAATCACCGTTTTCTAGACCCTTCTTACCTTCTTCTTCATCTACAAAATGAAAATCCAATGATTTATTTTGCTCTAAATTAGACACCATGTCTTTTCCTATAGACATGCTATTACCATTATAAGAGGCCTCTTTATCATTATTGACAACTGCCACAGGTAAGTCAGACACTTGACCATATGGATCCCACATTGAGGATAAAAATATGATGTTGTATAAAGCAGGAATAAGAGAAATTCCTATCATGACAATAATAAAAGTTGGTTTTTTAAAAATTGCTTTCCATTCTTTAAACATAGTTTCTCCTTTTTTAAACATATTGTCTAAAATTTTGATATAATAGATTATACAATAAAAAATCTAAATTACAAGATAAAAAATCCATTTTTAGACAGATAGTCTAATTTGTTTACAAGGAGGAAATATGCAAGAAAGTAACAAACGCTTAAAAACAAAGCGAACTATTGAAAATGCTATGGTACAACTACTGATGGAACAACCATTTGATCAAATTTCTACTGTCAAGTTAGCAGAAAAGGCCGGAATTAGTCGTTCCAGCTTCTATACGCACTATAAGGATAAGTATGATATGATCGAGCACTATCAAAGCAAGCTATTTCATACATTTGAATATATTTTTCAAAAACATGCTCATCACAAAAGAGATGCTATTTTAGAAGTATTTGAATATCTAGAATCAGAACCACTTCTAGCTGCCCTTCTTTCTGAAAATGGGACCAAAGAAATCCAAAATTTCTTACGAAATAAACTTCATATCATGCTCAGTACAGATTTACAAAAGCGATTTATGCAACTGAATCTCAATACCACTGAATTAGAATATAGTAGCATCTATCTAACTCATGCACTTTTTGGTGTCTGCCAATCTTGGATTGCACATGGAAAAAAAGAAAGTCCTCAAGAAATAACAGACTTCCTTATGAAAATGCTTGGTGATACAAATTGATACAAAAAAGGGAACAACACTGTGTTCCCTTTTATCTATACTCCGCCAGTAGGACTCGAACCTACGACATCATGATTAACAGTCATGCGCTACTACCAACTGAGCTATGGCGGATAAAATAGTCCGTACGGGATTCGAACCCGTGTTACCGCCGTGAAAAGGCGGTGTCTTAACCCCTTGACCAACGGACCTTCTATCTGTAGCAGATATAACCATTATATCAATTTCTTACTAATTGTCAATCACTTTTGAGATTTTTTCTCTAAAATATCTTTCAATTTTCTAATTTTTAACCTTGAAATAGGACAGCGATGATCTTCATAGAAAACAACTTCTAGATTCTTTCGATCAATTTCTCTAATATTGCCTATATTTACCAAAAATGATTTATGAGGAGAATAAAATCGCTGGGTATGTTTGTCCTTTTCCTGAATATCTGTCATTGTTCCATAGAACTCTTTTGCAAAATTCTTACCAATAATGCGCAATTTATGAGAGACTCCTGTTGTTTCAATATACAAAATATCATGGTAAGGAATTTTTAAATCATTTCCCTTGTAATTATAGTCGAAATAATCTACAACATCTTCATTTTCAAGTAACATACTCTTCGTGTAGAAGATATTTTGCTCAATTCGCTTCTTAAACATCTCATCGTTGATATCCTTATCAACAAAATCTAGGGCTGATACCTGGTATTTATAGGTCAGAGTCGCAAACTCTGATCGACTGGTGATAAAGACGATAATAGCGTAAGGATTGTAATGACGAATGAGCTGAGCAACCTCAAATCCCTTTTTCTCAATTCCATGAATATCGATATCTAGGAAATAAAGCTGATTTACTTCATCATTTTCAATGTATTCTTCAAATTCACGGACTTTTCCTGTTGTCTTGTATGATATTGGAATATTCGATTCTTTCGAAATTTCATCCAATATTCTTTCTAGTCTCACTTGATGTTCAATAACATCTTCTAAAATTAAAACTTTCATTCAAATTCCCTCTTAAATCTAATGATCTGTCTAAATGTACTGCCTTCCATCTCTGTTTCTAAAATGATGTTGTTGTACTTATCTAGTAGTTCTTTCACATTATTTAATCCTACTCCGCGATTTCTTCCCTTAGTAGAGAATCCTAAAGCAAATAGATCTCCTGAAGGAGTCATCGTCATTTTACATGAATTCTGAATCACAATAACTGTTTCAGTTTCCATCTTAATAACTGCTACTTCCATCTGCTTTTTATAGCTATCAGCTGATCCTTCGACAGCATTGTTCAATAAAACGCTCATGATACGAACCAAATCCAATAGTTCAATTGGGAGCTTGGTAATCGTATCTTTTACTTCCAGTGTAAACTCTACACCATTATTTCGAGCATAGACAATGGACTGAGCAACCAAACTTCGTAAAGCTGAATCTTCTATGTTGTTCAAATCAAAGTAAGTGTACTTATCTGAACGCAGTTTATGATTGGCTTTGACCAAAACTTCATTGTAAACTCTGTCAATTTCCTGTAAATTACCACTGTCAATTGCCATCTGCATACTGACAAGCATTCCAGCATAATCATGTCGAAAACCACGGATTTCATTATACAGTCCAACAATTTCATCTGTGTAGTTTTGTAAATGTTTCTGTTCAAATTTCTTCTGCTTCAACGCAATCTCTTTTTCCATTTGTTCTTTATGCGAATTCATTGCAAAGAAGGTCAAAAGGAGAGAAATAAAGACAATAGATGACAAAATACTTCCAAAACTATTCAAATGTTTAATCGTACTTACTATATCTGAAACGAAAGATAAAAGATGTAACAATAGTAAAGCAAAAAATACTTTTTTCAAGAAGGGATAAAGGTAGTCCTTATCAAAATAGTTTAGTTCTAAGTGGAAATAATGAATGATTTTTAAGACAACAAAATAGGTCAACACCGTTACAACGAAAAAGAATGGGTAATAATATTGTAAAACAAAATTGTCTCCTGTTATAGAGGAGAAAGTTACGGATAGAAAGTTATGAGTGCTCTCAAATAAAAGAGATAGTAGTAAACTTAGGAATAGTCCTCTATCCCTCTCATACTGTTTAATCCATCGAAAATAGGAATATAGGCCCAAGGGAAATAAAAATGTTGCAATCCCTAAACCATCTAAATTTAGAAGATAGAAGGGAAAATCAAATACTATTTCTGTTAGTAATATATAAGCAACAAAAACGAATAATTCTTTTCTATTTATTTGACCTTTACAAATTAAACGGTAACTATGACTAATAATTAAAAAATATAATATCAAATCTACTAATAAGAAAAAATCCATTCTGCTACTCCTTTATCTTCTTCTAAAGAAATTAAAGATATTAAAGGACTTTTCATTCATTTTCCTCATCTCCCCACCTTGAATATTTTGCAAGTCTTTTTCCTTCAAGGCTACAAACTGTTCCAATTTAACTGTATTTTTCATAATAAAATCTCCTAAAATGTTTTTTTCTTGTAAGCTAACTTACAAAAACCATTATACAAAATGGAATTTCATTTTAGATAAAATTCTCTCAACTGTCATTTTTTTCTCCCCAAGTGTACTTTTTTAAGAAAAAAGCCGGGAAAATTCCCAGCTTTGCTACTATATTGATCCCAGCAGGATTCGAACCTGCGACCGTTCGCTTAGAAGGCGAATGCTCTATCCAGCTGAGCTATGAGACCTAACACAATTATTCTACCAAAAAATCAATTAAAAGTCAATTTTCTATTTATGATAGGGTGATCCCTGCTGAATCGTAAAAGCGCGATAGATTTGTTCAACAAGAACTAGTCTCATTAACTGATGGGGCAAGGTTAAACGACCAAAACTGACAGAAAGATTGGCTCTCTTTTTTACATCCTGTGCTAATCCCAGACTCCCTCCAATAATAAAGGTAAGAGTAGAAAATCCTTTTATAGAAGCTTCTTCTAACTGCTTACTAAATTCTTCTGAAGAAAGTGTTTTCCCCTCAATGGCTAACACAATAACAAAATCACGGTCACCAACTTTTGATAAAATTCTCTGACCTTCTATTTCTAAAATCTTTTGATTTTCTGACTCACTGGCCTTATCTGGTGTTTTTTCATCTGCTAGCTCAATCATTTCAAGTTTAGCAAATCGAGAAATTCGTTTTGAATACTCTGCAATACCATCTTTTAAATACTTTTCTTTCAGTTTCCCAACTGTTACAACTTTAATTTTCATGACTCTATTCTAACATATTCTCTATTTTTTCACATCTTATTCACAAAATAAAAAATAGATTTCAATTGAGAAAATCACAGTTTTTAAAGAGTTATCCACAGTTTGTGTAAAACTTTTATGTTTAAGTTATAATTAAGCTAGTCAGTTTATACTTTCAGTAATTCAAAAATATGGAGGCAAATATGAAACATTTAAAAACATTTTACAAAAAAGGGTTTCAATTATTAGTCGTTATCGTCATTGGCTTTTTTAGTGGAGCCTTGGGTAGTTTTTCAATAGCTCAACTAACTCAAAAAAGTGGTGTAAGTACCTCTAACAACAATAGTACTATTACACAGACTGCCTATAAGAACGAAAATTCAACAACACAGGCTGTTAATAAAGTAAAAGATGCCGTTGTATCCGTTATTACTTATTCAGCAAATAGACAAAATAGCGTATTTGGCAATGATGAGACTGATACAGATTCTCAGCAAATCTCTAGTGAAGGATCTGGAGTTATTTATAAAAAGAATGATAAAGAAGCTTACATCGTCACCAACAATCACGTTATAAATGGCGCTAGCAAAGTAGATATTCGATTGTCAGATGGAACTAAAGTACCTGGAGAAATCGTCGGAGCTGACACTTTCTCTGATATTGCTGTCGTCAAAATCTCTTCAGAAAAAGTTACAACAGTAGCTGAGTTTGGTGATTCTAGCAAGTTAACCGTAGGAGAAACTGCTATTGCCATTGGTAGCCCGTTAGGTTCTGAATATGCAAATACTGTCACTCAAGGTATCGTATCTAGTCTCAATCGAAATGTATCCTTAAAATCTGAAGATGGACAAGCCATTTCTACAAAAGCCATCCAAACTGATACTGCTATTAACCCAGGTAACTCTGGTGGCCCACTGATCAATATTCAAGGACAGGTTATCGGAATTACCTCAAGTAAAATTGCCACAAATGGAGGAACATCTGTAGAAGGACTTGGTTTCGCAATTCCTGCAAATGATGCTATCAATATTATTGAACAGTTAGAAAAGAACGGAAAAGTAACACGCCCAGCTTTGGGAATCCAGATGGTTAATTTATCTAATATAAGTACAAGCGACATCAGAAGACTGAATATTCCAAGTAATGTTACATCTGGTGTAGTTGTTCGTTCTGTACAAAGTAATATGCCTGCCAATGGTCACCTCGAAAAATACGATGTGATTACAAAAGTAGATGACAAAGAGATTGCTTCATCAACAGACTTACAAAGTGCTCTTTACAATCATTCTATCGGAGACACCATTAAGATAACTTACTATCGTAACGGTAAAGAAGAAACTACATCTATTAAACTTGACAAGAGTTCAGGTGATTTAGAATCTTAATTGACATCTATGTAAAGAAAACTTTACATAAGAGAAAAGATGTGTTAGTGTAGAATCATGGAAAAATTTGAAATGATTTCTATCACAGATATACAAAAAAATCCCTATCAACCCCGAAAAGAATTTGATAGAGAAAAACTACATGAACTAGCACAGTCTATTAAAGAAAATGGGGTCATTCAACCGATTATTGTTCGTCAATCTCCTGTGATTGGTTATGAAATCCTTGCAGGAGAGAGACGCTATCGGGCTTCACTTTTAGCTGGTCTAACGTCTATCCCAGCTGTTGTTAAACAGCTTTCAGATCAAGAGATGATGGTCCAATCCATCATTGAAAATTTACAGAGGGAAAATTTAAATCCAATAGAAGAAGCACGCGCTTATGAATCTCTCGTAGAGAAAGGATTCACCCATGCTGAAATTGCAGATAAAATGGGCAAGTCTCGTCCTTATATCAGCAACTCCATTCGTTTGCTTTCCTTGCCAGAACAGATTCTCTCAGAAGTAGAAAATGGCAAACTATCACAAGCTCATGCGCGTTCTCTAGTTGGGTTGAATAAGGAACAACAAGACTATTTCTTACAACGGATTATAGAAGAAGATATTTCTGTAAGGAAGTTAGAAGCTCTGCTGACAGAGAAAAAACAAAAGAAACAGCAAAAAAATGATCATTTCATACAAAATGAAGAAGAACAGTTAAAAAAACTACTCGGATTAGATGTAGAAATCAAACTGTCTAAAAAAGATAGTGGAAAAATCATTATTGCTTTCTCAAATCAAGAAGAATATAGTAGAATTATCAACAGCCTGAAATAAGGCT
The DNA here is from genome assembly GCF_038148955.1 of Streptococcus pseudopneumoniae. Lineage (GTDB taxonomy): Bacteria > Bacillota > Bacilli > Lactobacillales > Streptococcaceae > Streptococcus > Streptococcus pseudopneumoniae_T. The sequence goes on along the minus strand of NZ_JBBJZY010000018.1, from coordinate 14,345 downwards.
GTTCTTTTATTTTTTTATCTCACAAGGTTATCCACTATTTTTTTCGATAAAAAGCTTAATAAATCAATAGTTTCTGACTTTATCCCCAACCTGTGGATAAAACTTGATAACATTGTGGATTATTTTTCACAGCTTGTGGAAAATTCTTACTATCTATGGTAAAATAAGTCTAGCATTAAACTTTTAAATAGTAAAGGAGGAGAACGGATTGAAAGAAAAACAATTTTGGAATCGTATCTTAGAATTTGCGCAAGAAAGACTGACTCGATCCATGTATGATTTCTATGCTATTCAAGCTGAACTCATCAAGGTAGAGGAAAATGTTGCCACTATATTTTTACCACGATCTGAAATGGAAATGGTCTGGGAAAAACAACTAAAAGATATTATTGTAGTTGCTGGATTTGAAATTTATGATGCTGAGATTACTCCTCACTATATTTTCACTAAACCTCAAGATACGGCTATCTCACAAGTTGAAGAAGCTACAAATTCAACTCTTTATGACTATAGTCCAAAGTTAGCATCTATTCCTTATTCGGATACGGGATTAAAAGAAAAGTATACCTTTGATAATTTTATTCAAGGGGATGGAAATGTTTGGGCAGTATCAGCCGCTTTGGCTGTCTCTGAAGATTTGGCCTTGACCTATAATCCTCTTTTTATCTATGGAGGACCTGGGCTTGGTAAGACTCACCTGTTAAACGCTATTGGAAATGAAATTCTAAAAAATATTCCAAATGCGCGTGTTAAATATATTCCTGCCGAAAGCTTTATCAATGACTTTCTTGATCACCTAAGACTTGGGGAAATGGAAAAGTTTAAAAAGACCTATCGTAGTCTTGATCTTTTGTTAATCGATGATATCCAGTCACTCAGCGGAAAAAAAGTCGCAACTCAGGAAGAATTTTTCAATACCTTTAACGCCCTTCATGACAAGCAAAAACAGATTGTCCTAACCAGTGATCGTAGTCCAAAACATCTAGAAGGGCTCGAGGAGAGGCTTGTCACGCGCTTTAGTTGGGGATTGACACAAACTATCACCCCCCCTGACTTTGAAACACGTATTGCCATTTTACAAAGTAAAACGGAACATTTAGGCTACAATTTTCAAAGTGATACTCTAGAATACCTAGCTGGGCAATTTGACTCAAATGTTCGAGATCTTGAGGGAGCTATCAATGACATCACTTTAATTGCCAGAGTAAAAAACATCAAGGATATCACTATTGATATTGCTGCAGAAGCTATTAGAGCTCGCAAACAAGATGTTAGCCAAATGCTCGTCATCCCAATTGACAAAATCCAAAATGAAGTTGGTAACTTTTATGGTGTTAGTATCAAAGAAATGAAAGGAAGCAGACGCCTTCAAAATATTGTTTTAGCCCGTCAAGTAGCCATGTATTTATCTAGAGAACTGACAGATAATAGTCTTCCAAAAATTGGGAAGGAATTTGGAGGAAAAGATCATACAACAGTCATTCATGCCCATGCAAAAATTAAATCTTTGATTGATGAAGACGATAATTTACGTTTAGAAATTGAATCAATCAAAAAGAAAATCAAATAACTTGTGGATAACTTTCGCTTTTTTATCTTTTTTATCCACATTTTTTAAACAAGCTAAAAAACTTGATATGACTTACTTTTAGTCTGTTTTCCACAGATTTCACAGACTCTATTATTACTATTATCCTTCTAATATTAAAAATAAATAAAGGAGAATCCATGATTCATTTTTCAATTAATAAAAATTTATTTCTACAAGCATTAAATATTACTAAGAGAGCTATTAGTTCTAAAAATGCCATTCCTATTTTATCAACAGTAAAAATTGACGTGACAAACGAGGGTGTTACTTTAATTGGTTCAAATGGTCAAATTTCAATTGAAAATTTTATTTCTCAAAAAAATGAAGATGCTGGTTTGTTAATTACTTCTTTAGGTTCGATCCTTCTTGAAGCTTCTTTCTTTATCAATGTTGTATCTAGTCTACCTGATGTGACTCTTGATTTTAAAGAAATTGAACAAAATCAAATTGTTTTAACCAGTGGCAAATCAGAAATTACCCTAAAAGGAAAAGATAGCGAACAGTACCCACGAATCCAAGAAATTTCAGCAAGCACTCCTTTAGTTCTTGAAACTAAATTACTCAAGAAAATTATCAATGAAACAGCTTTTGCTGCAAGTACACAAGAGAGTCGTCCAATTTTGACAGGTGTTCATTTTGTATTGAGTCAACACAAGGAGCTCAAAACAGTGGCAACAGACTCTCATCGTCTAAGCCAGAAAAAATTAACGCTTGAGAAAAATAGTGATGATTTTGATGTTGTCATTCCTAGCCGTTCTCTACGCGAATTTTCAGCGGTATTTACAGATGATATCGAAACTGTAGAGATTTTCTTTGCCAATAACCAAATCCTCTTTAGAAGCGAAAATATTAGCTTCTATACTCGTTTGTTAGAAGGTAACTATCCTGATACAGATCGTTTGATTCCAACAGACTTTAACACTACAATTACTTTTGATGTGGTAAACTTACGTCAGTCAATGGAGCGTGCTCGCCTTTTATCAAGTGCGACTCAAAATGGTACTGTGAAACTTGAAATTAAAGATGGGATTGTTAGCGCCCATGTTCACTCTCCAGAAGTTGGTAAAGTAAACGAAGAAATTGATACTGATCAGGTTACTGGTGAAGATTTGACCATTAGTTTCAATCCAACTTATTTGATTGATTCCCTCAAGGCTTTAAATAGCGAAAAGGTGACCATTAGCTTTATCTCAGCTGTTCGTCCATTTACTCTTGTGCCAGCAGATACTGACGAAGACTTCATGCAACTTATCACCCCAGTTCGTACAAATTAAGTGAAAGAGGTTGAGCCTGGCTCGCCTCTTTTATGATATAATCGAAAAAGAAAAGGAGAATAGTATGTATCAAGTTGGAAATTTTGTTGAAATGAAAAAACCACATGCTTGCACCATCAAGTCAACAGGAAAAAAAGCTAACCGTTGGGAAATTACACGTGTAGGAGCAGATATCAAAATAAAATGCAGTAATTGTGACCATGTTGTCATGATGGGGCGCTATGATTTTGATCGAAAAATGAATAAAATTATTGACTGAGAACCCTTAGTTAGAGAGTTAGCAAGTTTTTCCTTTTTGTGTTATAATATTAGGGATTGAAATGAAAACGGAGAATGAGAAAATATGGCTTTAACAGCAGGTATCGTTGGTTTGCCAAACGTTGGTAAATCAACACTATTTAATGCAATTACAAAAGCAGGAGCAGAGGCAGCAAACTACCCATTTGCGACTATTGATCCAAACGTTGGAATGGTGGAAGTTCCAGATGAACGACTACAAAAACTAACGGAAATGATCACACCTAAAAAGACAATTCCAACAACATTTGAATTTACAGATATTGCAGGGATTGTAAAAGGAGCTTCAAAAGGAGAAGGGCTAGGGAATAAATTCTTGGCTAATATCCGTGAAGTAGATGCGATTGTTCATGTAGTTCGTGCTTTTGATGATGAAAATGTGATGCGCGAGCAAGGACGTGAAGACGCCTTTGTGGATCCACTTGCCGATATTGACACCATTAACCTAGAATTGATTCTTGCAGACTTAGAATCGGTTAATAAACGCTATGCGCGTGTAGAAAAGATGGCACGCACGCAAAAGGATAAAGAATCAGTGGCAGAATTTAATGTTCTTCAAAAGATTAAACCAGTACTTGAAGATGGGAAATCAGCTCGTACCATTGAATTTACAGATGAGGAACAAAAGGTTGTAAAAGGTCTTTTCCTTTTGACGACTAAACCAGTTCTTTATGTAGCTAATGTGGACGAGGATGTGGTTTCAGAACCTGACTCTATCGACTATGTCAAACAAATTCGTGAATTTGCAACGACAGAAAATGCTGAAGTAGTCGTTATTTCTGCGCGTGCTGAGGAAGAAATTTCTGAATTGGACGATGAAGATAAAAAAGAGTTTCTTGAAGCCATTGGTTTGACAGAATCAGGTGTAGATAAGTTGACGCGTGCAGCTTACCACTTGCTTGGACTGGGAACTTACTTCACAGCTGGTGAAAAAGAAGTTCGAGCTTGGACATTCAAACGTGGTATGAAGGCTCCTCAAGCAGCTGGTATTATCCACTCAGACTTTGAAAAAGGCTTTATTCGTGCAGTAACCATGTCATATGAGGATCTAGTGAAATACGGATCTGAAAAGGCCGTAAAAGAAGCTGGACGCTTGCGTGAAGAAGGAAAAGAATATATCGTTCAAGATGGCGATATCATGGAATTCCGCTTCAATGTCTAAAAAATTAATAAACGGTGTCAATTAGGTTGGAAAAAAATTCCAACCCTTTTGGCTTTTGAAAGGAAAAATAAATGACCAAATTACTTGTAGGCTTGGGAAATCCAGGGGATAAATATTTTGAAACAAAACACAATGTTGGTTTTATGTTGATTGATCAACTAGCAAAGAAACAGAATGTCACTTTTACACATGATAAGATATTTCAAGCTGATCTAGCATCCTTTTTCCTAAATGGAGAAAAAATTTATCTTGTCAAACCAACGACATTTATGAATGAAAGTGGAAAAGCGGTTCATGCTTTATTGACTTACTATGGTTTGGATATTGAAGATTTACTCATCATTTACGATGATCTTGACATGGAAGTTGGAAAGATTCGTTTAAGAGCAAAAGGCTCAGCAGGCGGTCATAATGGTATCAAGTCTATTATTCAACATATTGGAACCCAGGCCTTTAATCGTGTTAAGATTGGAATCGGAAGACCTAAAAATGGCATGTCAGTTGTTAACCATGTTTTGAGTACCTTTGACAAGGATGATTATATTGGTATTTTACAGTCTATTGACAAAGTTGACGATTCTGTAAACTACTATTTACAAGAGAAAAACTTTGAAAAAACGATGCAGAGGTATAACGGATAAATGGTGACCTTATTAGATTTATTCTCAGAAAATGATCAGATTAAAAAATGGCATCAAAATCTGACAGATAAGAAAAGACAACTAATACTTGGTTTATCAACGTCTACTAAGGCTCTTGCAATTGCAAGCAGTTTAGAAAAAGAAGAGAAGATTGTGTTATTGACGTCCACTTATGGAGACGCAGAAGGGCTTATTAGTGATCTTATTTCTATCTTGGATGAGGAACTTGTTTATCCGTTTTTGGTAGATGACTCCCCTATGGTCGAGTTTTTGATGTCTTCACAAGAAAAAATCATTTCACGGGTTGAAGCCTTGCGTTTTTTGACTGATTCATCTAAGAAAGGGATTTTAGTTTGTAATATCGCAGCAAGTCGATTGATTTTACCGTCTCCCAATGTATTCAAAGATAGTATTGTAAAAATAACAGTTGGTGAAGAATATGACCAACACGCACTTATCCATCAGTTAAAAGAGATAGGCTATCGAAAAGTTACACAAGTACAAACTCAAGGCGAATTTAGTCTGCGAGGAGATATTTTAGATATTTTTGAAATATCCCAGTTAGAACCTTGCCGAATTGAGTTTTTTGGTGATGAAGTAGATGGTATCAGGTCATTTGAAGTCGAAACACAATTATCGAAAGAAAATCAGACAGAACTCACCATCTTTCCAGCTAGTGATATGCTTTTGAGAGAAAAGGATTATCAAAGAGGTCAGTCAGCTTTAGAAAAACAAATTTCAAAGACTTTATCACCTATTTTGAAATCCTACCTAGAAGAAATTCTTTCAAGTTTTCACCAAAAACAAAGCCATGCAGATTCTCGGAAGTTTTTATCTTTGTGCTATGATAAGATATGGACTGTTTTTGATTATATTGAAAAAGATACTCCAATATTCTTTGATGATTATCAAAAATTGATGAATCAGTATGAAGTCTTTGAAAGAGAATTAGCGCAGTACTTTACAGAAGAATTACAGAATAGTAAAGCATTTTCTGAGATGCAGTATTTTGCAGATACAGAGCAAATCTATAAAAAACAGAGTCCGGTTACCTTTTTCTCTAATCTTCAAAAAGGTTTAGGAAATCTCAAATTTGACAAAATTTATCAATTCAATCAATATCCTATGCAGGAATTTTTCAATCAGTTTTCTTTTCTAAAAGAAGAAATTGAACGATACAAAAAAATGAATTATACTATTATCCTGCAATCTAGCAATTCAATGGGAAGTAAGGCATTGGAGGATATGTTAGAGGAATATCAGATTAAATTGGATTCCAGAGATAAGTCAAGAATCTGTCAAGAATCTGTAAACTTAATTGAGGGTAACCTCAGACATGGTTTTCATTTTGTAGATGAAAAAATTCTGGTGATTACTGAACATGAGATTTTTCAAAAGAAATTAAAACGTCGTTTTCGAAGACAACATGTTTCAAACGCAGAGAGATTAAAAGATTACAATGAACTTGAAAAAGGAGATTACGTTGTTCACCATATCCATGGAATTGGTCAATATCTAGGGATTGAAACAATTGAAATCAAGGGGATTCACCGTGATTATGTCAGTGTCCAGTATCAAAACGGGGATCAAATCTCCATCCCAGTAGAACAGATTCATCTACTGTCCAAATATATTTCAAGTGATGGGAAAGCTCCTAAACTCAATAAATTAAATGACGGTCATTTTAAAAAGGCCAAGCAAAAAGTTAAGAATCAGGTAGAGGATATAGCTGATGATTTAATCAAACTCTACTCTGAACGGAGTCAGTTGAAGGGTTTTGCTTTCTCAGTTGATGATGAGGATCAACAGACCTTTGATGATGCTTTCCCTTATGTTGAAACGGATGATCAACTTCGTAGTATTGAGGAAATCAAGAGGGATATGCAGGATTCTCAGCCAATGGATCGACTTTTAGTTGGGGATGTTGGTTTTGGAAAGACTGAAGTTGCTATGCGTGCAGCCTTTAAGGCAGTCAATGATCACAAACAGGTTGTCGTTCTAGTTCCGACGACGGTTTTAGCGCAACAGCACTATACGAATTTTAAGGAACGATTCCAAAATTTTGCAGTTAATATTGATGTGTTGAGTCGCTTTAGAAGTAAAAAAGAGCAGACTGAAACACTTGAAAAATTGAAAAAGGGTCAAGTTGATATTTTGATTGGAACCCATCGTGTTTTGTCAAAAGATGTTGTGTTTGCTGATTTGGGCTTGATGATTATTGATGAGGAACAGCGATTTGGTGTCAAGCATAAGGAAACCTTGAAAGAACTGAAAAAACAAGTAGATGTCCTGACCTTGACAGCAACGCCAATTCCTCGTACCCTTCACATGTCTATGCTGGGAATCAGAGATTTATCTGTTATTGAAACTCCTCCAACGAATCGCTATCCTGTTCAGACCTATGTTTTGGAAAAAAATGATAGTGTCATTCGTGATGCTGTCTTGCGTGAAATGGAGCGCGGAGGTCAAGTTTACTATCTTTACAATAAAGTTGACACAATTGATCAGAAGGTTTCAGAATTACAGGAGTTGATTCCGGAGGCTTCGATTGGATATGTTCATGGTCGAATGAGTGAAATACAGTTGGAAAATACTCTACTAGACTTTATTGAGGGACAATACGATATCTTGGTGACGACTACCATTATTGAGACAGGGGTGGACATTCCAAATGCCAATACTTTATTTATTGAGAATGCGGATCATATGGGCTTGTCAACCTTGTATCAGTTAAGAGGAAGAGTCGGTCGTAGTAATCGTATTGCTTATGCCTATCTCATGTATCGTCCAGAAAAATCAATCAGTGAAGTCTCCGAGAAGAGATTAGAAGCGATTAAAGGATTTACAGAATTGGGATCCGGATTTAAGATTGCGATGCGAGATCTTTCGATTCGTGGAGCAGGGAATCTCCTAGGAAAATCCCAGTCTGGTTTTATTGATTCTGTTGGTTTTGAGTTGTATTCGCAGTTATTAGAGGAAGCTATTGCTAAACGAAACGGTAATGCTAACTCTAACACAAGAACCAAAGGGAATGCTGAGTTGATTTTGCAAATTGATGCCTATCTTCCTGATACTTATATTTCTGATCAACGACATAAGATTGAAATTTACAAGAAAATTCGTCAAATTGACAGCCGTGTCAATTATGAAGAGTTACAAGAGGAGTTGATAGACCGTTTTGGAGAATACCCAGATGTAGTTACTTATCTTTTAGAGATTGGTTTGGTCAAATCATACTTGGACAAGGTCTTTGTTCAACGTGTGGAAAGAAAAGATAATAAAGTTACAATTCAATTTGAAAAAGTCACTCAACGACTGTTTTTAGCTCAAGATTATTTTAAAGCTTTATCCGCAACGAACTTAAAAGCAGGCATCGCTGAGAATAAGGGATCAATGGAGCTTATATTTGATGTCCAAAATAAGAAAGATTATGAAATTTTAGAAGGTCTGCTGATTTTTGGAGAAAGTTTATTAGAGATAAAAGAGTCTAAGAAAGAAAATTCCATTTGATATTTTTCTTCTATAAAATAGATAAAAATGGTACAATAATAAGTTGAGGTAATAAGGATGAGATTAGACAAATATTTAAAAGTATCGCGAATTATCAAGCGTCGTACAGTCGCAAAAGAAGTAGCAGATAAAGGCAGAATCAAGGTGAATGGAATCTTGGCCAAAAGTTCAACGGATTTGAAAGTTAATGACCAAGTTGAAATTCGTTTTGGAAACAAGTTGCTACTTGTAAAAGTACTAGAGATGAAAGATAGTACAAAAAAAGAAGATGCAGCAGGCATGTATGAAATTATCAGTGAAACACGGGTAGAAGAAAATGTCTAAAAATATTGTACAATTGAATAATTCTTTTATTCAAAATGAACATCAACGCCGTCGCTACCTGATGAAAGAACGACAAAAACGGAATCGTTTTATGGGGTGGGTATTGATTTTGATTATGCTATTATTTATCTTGCCAACTTTTAATTTAGCGCAGAGCTATCAACAATTACTCCAAAGACGTCAGCAATTAGCAGACTTGCAAACTCAGTATCAAACCTTGAGTGATGAAAAGGATAAGGAGACAGCATTTGCTACCAAGTTGAAAGATGAGGATTATGCTGCCAAATATACACGAGCGAAGTACTATTATTCTAAGTCGAGGGAAATAGTTTATACGATTCCTGACTTGCTTCAAAGGTGATAAAATGGAAAATTTATTAGACGTAATTGAGCAATTTTTGAGTCTATCGGATGAAAAGCTGGAAGAGTTGGCTGATAAAAATCAATTATTGCGTTTACAAGAAGAAAAGGAAAGGAAGAATGCGTAAATTCTTAATTATTTTGTTGCTACCGAGTTTTTTGACCATCTCAAAAGTAGTTAGCACAGAAAAAGAAGTCGTCTATACTTCAAAAGAAATTTATTACCTTTCACAATCTGACTTTGGTATTTATTTTAGAGAAAAGCTAAGTTCTCCTATGGTTTATGGAGAAGTTCCTGTCTATGCGAATGAAGATTTAGTAGTGGAATCTGGGAAATTGACTCCTAAAACAAGTTTTCAAATAACCGAGTGGCGCTTAAATAAACAAGGAATTCCGGTATTTAAGCTATCAAATCATCAATTTATAGCTGCGGACAAACGATTTTTATACGATCAGTCAGAGGTAACTCCTACAATAAAAAAAGTATGGTTAGAATCTGATTTTAAACTGTACAATAGTCCTTATGATTTAAAAGAAGTGAAATCGTCTTTATCAGCTTATTCGCAGGTATCAATCGATAAGCTCATGTTTGTAGAAGGAAAAGAATTTCTACATATTGATCAGGTTGGATGGGTAGATAAGGAATCAACTTCTGAAGAAGATAATCGGATGGGTAAAGTCCAAGAAATGTTATCTGAAAAATATCAGAAAGATTCATTCTCTATTTATGTTAAGCAACTGACTACTGGAAAAGAAGCTGGTATCAATCAAAATGAAAAGATGTATGCAGCTAGTGTTTTGAAACTCCCTTATCTCTATTATGCGCAAGAAAAAATAAATGAGGGTCTTTATCAGTTAGATACGACTGTAAAATACGTATCTGAAGTCAATGATTTTCCAGGTTCTTATAAACCAGAGGGAAGTGGTAGTCTTCCTAAAAAAGAGGATAATAAAGAGTATTCTTTCAAGGACTTAATCACAAAAGTATCTAAAGAATCTGATAATGTAGCTCATAATATATTGGGATATTACATTTCAAACCAATCTGATGCCACGTTCAAATCCAAGATGTCTGCTATTATGGGAGATGATTGGGATCCAAAAGAAAAATTGATTTCTTCCAAGATGGCCGGGAAAGTCATGGAAGCTATTTATAACCAAAATGGATTTGTGCTAGATTCTTTGACTAAAACAGATTTTGATAATCAGAGAATTGCCAAAAGTGTTTCTGTGAATGTAGCTCATAAAATTGGGGATGCGGACGAATTTAAGCATGATACGGGTGTTGTCTATGCAGATTCTCCATTTATTCTTTCTATTTTCACTAAGAATTCTGATTATGATACAATTTCTCAGATATCCAAGGATGTTTATGAGGTTCTAAAATGAGGGAACAAGATTTTTTAAATCATTTTCTCAAGAAGGGATATTTCAAAAAGCATGCTAAGGTGGTGCTAGCTCTTTCTGGTGGGTTAGATTCTATGTTTCTATTTAAGGTATTATCTACTTATCAAAAAGAGTTAGAAATTGAATTGATCTTAGCTCATGTGAATCATAAGCAGAGAATTGAATCAGATTGGGAAGAAAAGGAATTAAGGAAGTTGGCTACTGAAGCAGAGCTTCCTATTTATATCAGCAATTTTTCAGGAGAATTTTCAGAAGCGCGTGCACGAAATTTTCGTTATGATTTTTTTCAAGAGGTCATGAAAAAGACAGGTGCGACAGCTTTAGTCACTGCCCACCATGCGGATGATCAGGTGGAAACGATTTTGATGCGCTTGATTCGAGGAACTCGTTTGCGCTATCTATCAGGAATTAAGGAGAAGCAAGTAGTCGGAGAGATAGAAATCATTCGTCCCTTCTTGCATTTTCATAAAAAAGACTTTCCACCAATTTTTCACTTTGAAGATACATCAAACCAGGAAAATCATTATTTTCGCAACCGTATTCGAAATTCTTATTTACCAGAATTAGAAAAAGAAAACCCTCGATTTAGAGATGCAATCTTAAGTATCGGAAATGAAATTTTAGATTATGATTTGGCTATAGCTGAATTATCTAACAATATTGATGTAGAAAATTTACAGCAGTTATTTTCTTATTCTGAGTCAACACAAAGAGTTTTACTTCAAACTTATCTGAATCGTTTTCCAGACTTGAATCTTACAAAAGCTCAGTTTGAAGAAGTTAGACAAATTTTAAAAACTAAAAGCCAGTATCGTCATCTGCTTAAAAATGGCTATGAATTGATAAAAGAGTATCAACAGTTTCAGATTTGTAAAATCAGTCCGCAGGCTGATGAAAAGGAAGATGAACTTGTGTTACACTATCAAAATCAGGTAACTTATCAGGGATATTTATTTTCCTTTGGACTTCCATTAGAAGGTGAATCAATTCAACAAATACCTGTTTCACGCGAAACATCCATATACCTTCGTCATCGAAAACAAGGAGATGTTTTGATTCAAAATGGGCATAGAAAAAAACTCAGACGTCTATTTATTGATTTGAAAATCCCTATGGAAAAGAGAAAATCTGTTCTTATTATTGAGCAATTTGGTGAAATTGTCTCAATTTTGGGAATTGCGACCAGTAATTTGAGTAAAAACACGAAAAATGATATAATGAACACTGTACTTTATATAGAAAAAATAGATAGGTAAAAAAATGTTAGAAAACGATATTAAAAAAATCCTCGTTTCACACGATGAAATTACAGAAGCTGCTAAAAAATTAGGTGCTCAACTCACTAAAGACTATGCAGGAAAAAATCCAATCTTAGTCGGGATTTTAAAAGGATCTATTCCTTTTATGGCTGAATTGGTCAAACATATTGATACACATATTGAAATGGACTTCATGATGGTTTCTAGCTACCATGGTGGAACAGCAAGTAGTGGTGTTATCAATATTAAACAAGATGTGACTCAAGATATCAAAGGAAGACATGTTCTATTTGTAGAAGATATCATTGATACAGGTCAAACTTTGAAGAATTTACGAGATATGTTTATTGCAAGAGATGCAGCTTCTGTTAAGATTGCAACCTTGTTGGATAAACCAGAGGGACGTGTTGTAGAAATTGAGGCTGACTATACCTGCTTTACGATTCCAAATGAGTTTGTAGTAGGTTATGGTTTAGACTACAAAGAAAATTATCGTAATCTTCCTTATGTTGGAGTATTGAAAGAAGAAGTATATTCAAATTAGAAAGAACAATTTTTAATGAAAAAACAAAATAATGGTTTAATTAAAAATCCTTTTCTATGGTTATTACTTATTTTTTTCCTAGTTACAGCTTACCAGTATTTTAGTACAGGTAGTGTTGCAGGTAAAAGTGAGCAAATCAACTATACTGAATTGGTAAAAGAAATTACCGATGACAATGTAAAAGAATTAACCTACCAACCAAATGGCAGTGTTATCGAAGTTTCGGGTGTCTATAAAAATCCTAAAACAAGTAAAGAAGAAACAGGAATTCAGTTCTTTTCTCCTTCTGCTACAAAAGTAGAGAAATTTTCAAGTATTATTCTTCCTTCCGATACTACAGTATCAGAATTGCAAAAGCTTGCTACTGACCATAAAGCAGAAGTAACTGTTAAGCATGAAAGTTCAAGTGGTATGTGGATTAATCTACTCGTATCCATTGTGCCATTTGGAATTCTATTCTTCTTCCTATTCTCTATGATGGGAAATATGGGAGGAGGAAATGGCCGTAATCCAATGAGTTTTGGACGTAGTAAGGCTAAAGCTGCAAATAAAGAAGATATTAAAGTAAGATTTTCAGATGTTGCTGGAGCTGAGGAAGAAAAACAAGAACTAGTTGAAGTCGTTGAATTCTTAAAAGATCCAAAACGATTTACAAAACTTGGAGCCCGTATTCCAGCAGGTGTTCTTTTGGAGGGACCTCCGGGAACAGGTAAAACTTTGCTTGCTAAGGCAGTAGCCGGAGAAGCAGGTGTTCCATTCTTTAGTATCTCAGGTTCTGACTTTGTAGAAATGTTTGTCGGAGTTGGAGCTAGTCGTGTTCGTTCTCTTTTTGAAGATGCAAAAAAAGCAGCACCAGCTATTATCTTTATTGATGAAATTGATGCTGTTGGACGTCAACGTGGAGTCGGTCTCGGCGGAGGTAATGACGAACGTGAACAAACCTTGAACCAACTTTTGATTGAGATGGACGGTTTTGAGGGAAATGAAGGGATTATTGTCATCGCTGCGACAAACCGTTCAGATGTACTTGACCCTGCCCTTTTGCGTCCAGGACGTTTTGATAGAAAAGTATTGGTTGGCCGTCCTGATGTTAAAGGTCGTGAAGCAATCTTGAAAGTTCACGCTAAGAACAAGCCTTTGGCAGAAGATGTTGATTTGAAATTAGTGGCTCAACAAACTCCAGGTTTTGTTGGTGCTGATTTAGAGAATGTATTGAATGAAGCGGCTTTAGTCGCTGCTCGTCGCAATAAATCAATAATTGATGCCTCAGATATTGATGAAGCAGAAGATAGAGTTATTGCTGGTCCTTCTAAGAAAGATAAGACAGTTTCACAAAAAGAACGTGAATTGGTTGCTTACCATGAGGCAGGACATACCATTGTTGGTCTAGTCTTATCGAATGCTCGTGTTGTTCATAAAGTTACCATCGTACCACGTGGACGTGCCGGCGGATATATGATTGCACTTCCTAAGGAAGACCAAATGCTTCTATCTAAAGAAGATATGAAAGAGCAATTGGCTGGCTTAATGGGTGGACGTGTAGCTGAAGAAATTATCTTTAATGTCCAAACTACAGGAGCTTCAAATGACTTTGAACAGGCGACACAAATGGCGCGTGCAATGGTTACAGAGTACGGTATGAGTGAAAAACTTGGTCCGGTACAATATGACGGAAATCATGCTATGTTTGGTGCACAGAGTCCTCAAAAATCAATTTCAGAACAAACAGCTTATGAAATTGACGAAGAGGTTCGTTCATTATTAAATGAAGCACGAAATAAAGCTGCTGAAATTATTCAGTCAAATCGTGAAACTCACAAGTTGATTGCAGAAGCACTATTGAAATACGAAACATTGGATAGTACACAAATTAAATCTCTTTACGAAACAGGAAAGATGCCTGAAACAGTAGAAGAGGAATCACATGCATTATCTTATGATGAAGTGAAGTCAAAAATGAATGACGAAAAATAATC
>NZ_JBBJZY010000017.1:0-45595 GCF_038148955.1 Streptococcus pseudopneumoniae | reverse complement strand
CTTCAACAAGCACGTCAGCTTCAACAAGCACGTCAGCTTCAACAAGTACGTCAGCTTCAACAAGCACGTCAGCTTCAACAAGTACGTCAGCTTCAACTAGTACATCGGCATCGACAAGTACAAGTGGTTCAACAAGTACGTCGGCATCAACAAGTACGTCAGCTTCAACAAGCACGTCGGCATCGACAAGTACGTCAGCTTCAACAAGCACGTCAGCATCTAAGGCTACATCTGAATTTGTATTGCCAAGTACGTCTTCATCAGAGTCGGTCTCAGAAAGTAAGTTAGTAAGTGACTCTGTATCAACTATTGGTTTAACATCCTTGTCAACTAGCGTGACCAGCTCATCAAGTAGCTCATTTAGCTCCCTGTCGCCAACAACTCCAATAATTTCAGGAGAAGTGGTTCAAGGAAGAGAAAATCTCTCAATAATTGGATTCGTGGGCGCGGTAACGCGTGCATCTGATTTCAGCAGTTCGATTGTGGTGTCAGGAAATATTGTAGATAGTGAGTCTCGATCTCTTACAAGTTCAATTTCTGGAAGTCTATCTGCATATCCTAGTGAATCAGTTTCAGTATCTCATTCTGAAACAGATGAAACAGATGCAACAAGTCTTCCATATGGATTGCTTGTATCAAGTCTATTAGGTCTTGTAGGACTTCTTCTACTATTGCTAGCTCGTCGAAGAAAAGACTCGGAATTAGAGAGATTGACAAAACAACTTGCTAAAGTTCTGGAAGAAAGAGATTTATCACAAGTTGATCGAAAACTTCTCCTCGAAGCGCAACTTTATCTTGAAGCTGCTGTAGAATTTTTGGAGAATGAGAAAGATTCTAATCATACAGAAGAAGAGTTAATTGAGAAGCTGAGGGAAATCCTTAAGAATTTCGAACAAGTAGGGAAACAGAGATAGTTGTCCTGCTAAGGTGAGTAATCTGTGAGATGGATTACATTTATTGGAATTCATCTTATGCTTACCTAATAATATATTTTGATGTATGGTAAATAAAAATAATAAGAATTCTCATCTTATCCCCAAAATACAGACATATCAGATTGAGTATAAGTTATTTATATATTATTTAATTTGGGAAGGATAATGAAAAATAACTAGATCATTTTTAGAGTGCGCAATAAATTGAACAGTTTATAAAAGAAAACTTTCCGAATAGGTGTAGTATATAATCAATATGAGTTAACTTTTCCGTAAGTTTATTCTGATAGTAAAAAGATTTAAACAATATCCCCCTGTAATAAAATTATTATTTCAGGGGGATATTGTATTAATAGAGAGAAAAAATGGTATAATTAGAGAGAAACAATAATTCTTAAACTTATACAGTGACTGTTATATCCATTGTATAGTAGAAATAATTATAAATAAAAAAAGAAGTAGGAGAAGAAAATGCAACAAGCCACCTTTATTTTAGCTGGGGATTATGGATATATTCGGTACATAGAAGCAACGCTAAAATCTATTTGTTATCATCATAGTAGTTGTAAGATTTATATTATGAATCAGGATATACCACAAGAATGGTTTATATACACACGTAAAAAAATGAGTTATAAAAATAGTATATTGGTAGATGTTAAAATGACTAGTGGATTAATTTCATCTGAATGGAAATTACCGCCTTTTGGAGCGCATTTAAACCATATGTCATTTGCTAGATATTTTATTCCGCAGTTCGTTATAGAAGATAAAGTGCTATATTTGGATAGTGATACGATAGTTACGAAACCTTTAAATGAACTATTTGATATGGATTTAGGTACGAATCTATTAGCTGCAGCTAAGGTTGTTTATGGATTAGATGACCAATTCAATTCTGGAGTGTTATTAATTAACAATAAACTTTGGAAAGAAGAAAATATCCAGAAAAAACTTGTTGAAATAACAAATAGAGATCATGAAAAAGTAGATGAATCTGATCAGTCGATTTTTAATATAGTCATAGGGGATAGATATATTCTTTTAGAAGATAAATATAATTTTCAAATAGGATATGACCGAATAGCGGAACAACGAAAGCAATATTTTATTCTGGATATGCCAGTTGATCCATTACCTGCTATTATTCATTATTTGACAGATGATAAGCCATGGAAGTTAATGTCATTTTCTCGTCTCAGAGAGGTATGGTGGCGATATGCTATGATGGACTGGTCAGAAATTACAAATCACGAAAATTTTATACAAAAACAAAATATTTTAATCATGACTGCAAGTCAATCATTAGAACAAATTGAATTTTTAGCGATGAATTTAACAAATTCTATTATTCATATTGCTGCTACAACTTTGATGGGAGAATATCTGAATTCATTGAGAAAATATGAAAATATTAGACTATATCCTTCTATTTTAGAGTGGAATTGTAAGAAGTTAATTGAGCTATGTGATGTGTATTTGGATATCAATCATGAGGTTAAGGATCAAGAAGTGATTGAAAAGATAGCAGAGAAGAAAAAACCTATTTTATCATTCAATAATGTGGTCAATCCATACCATGTAGATAAAGTTTTTTCTAATGATAATCCTCAAGAAATGTGTGATTATATCAAGAAAATATAAAATAAAAAGAGGTGTTATTGATGACATACTGGATTACATCTGAAACTACAACAGGAGAAAGAGAAGTAGTTTTATGGAGAAATGGTGCTTATGGTAAAGCTAGATATGATATTGAACAAACTCTGATTAGGGAGTTACAATTTAAATCACTTGATTTATATACTTATGATTGGATTGAAGAACCAGAGCAGAGTTTAGGAAGACATTTTGCAGGGTTGATGGCAGGAGTGAAAAAGGGAGATGTTGTATTTATACAATGGATTTTATTGGCATCAGATGTTTATAGAAGAAAGTTATTTGAACAAGCTCGTAGAGCAGGAGCTAAAATTGTTGTAATCATACATGATTTAGGGCATTGGATTGAGTATGATAAGGAACGAAGTTGTCAAGCTGTAATAGATGGTCATCAAGATATTGTTCATTTGCTAGATGTAGATGGAATTATCGTTCACTCTGAAAGGATGCGCGAAAGATTGCTCTCAGATTTAAGGTTGTTAAAACCTGACGTGGATCCAATAATGACAAGTTTAGATATTTTTGGATTTACTACCTTTCAAGGGGCAAAAAAAGAACGGACATTAAAGCCTTCCATCGATTATGTAGGGAATTTACACAAATCTACCTTTATCAATGGCATGACAGATGCGTTTGAAATGAACATTTACGGTCCAAATCCTGAACTCTATGGTTTAGATGTAGAAAAAAGAGAAAATATTCGTTTTAGAGGTAGTTATGACCATGAAGCGCTTCCGACAATGCTTGAAGGCAGTTTTGGTTTAGTTTGGGCTTCAACTGCTTACCCTCAAAAAGTTGGTCGTGATGCAGAATACCAGCGATACAATGCTCCTCATAAAGCTTCCCTTTATCTTGCGGCGGATTTGCCTATTATTGTATCAAGTGACTCAGCACTAGCTACATTTGTAGAACGCCAGGGGATTGGTTTAGTAGTTGATGACTTGGATCAGTTAACGGAGAAATACAAAGAGTTAACAGAAGAACGTTATGCTGATATTCTTGAAAATACAAGACGAATTGGGAGAATGATTAGGGAAAATTTTCCAATTAAGAAGGCCGTAATCCAGATGTTAGAACTTTTAGAATGGAGATAGAGGATTCGACAGATGTATAATCTCCCAAAATTATCATTTTTCTTTTATTTTATAACAAAACAATCTCAAAATGCGCTATCATCAAGTAAAAGAAGCAGGACTTCAAAATACGGATATTTTCAAATGGTATGCGGAATTTTTCTACTTACTTGAATAAACTAGCTTAGTTTTATTATATAAGATATTTGGAATAAAATACATAAAAAAGAATATTGTGTTTACAAGCCAAATGCAGTAAAAGCGGATTTTTTCTGCTTTTTTTGCTATAATGGTAGTTGCAGTATCATCAGATGAGTAGAATGTAGTCTTTTTATTTTAGGATTAGGAAATGGGAGCTGGTTCGCAATGAAGTTTGATAGAGTATCTTCTTTTTTCTACTATAGTAAGAGATAAATAAAATCACTATAATATTTAAATTTGGATTAAAAAGTAGAGCATACTGTCTAGTTCGGGTTGAGTTATAGATATAAGGCATGCGCTTGATTTTAGTAAGATAGAATGAAAGGAATTTTTTTATGAAAAATTATATTTCATCCACGGTGATAAAAAAAGGATTTGTTACTCTTTTTTTGATTTTTATATATGTTCTTGGAAGTAGATTAACTCTTCCTTTTGTGAATGTCAATAGTAGAGATTTTTTAGGTGGCTCAACCGCTTACTTAGCTTTTTCTACAGCCCTTACGGGAGGTAATCTTCGTAGCTTATCTCTTTTTTCAGTAGGTCTTTCTCCGTGGATGTCGGCTATGCTTCTGTGGCAGATGGCTACTTTATCTAAACGTTGGGGATTAATGTCTTTGGCAACAGAGATTCAGGATAGAAGGCGGATGTATCTGACACTCTTTATCTCTTTAATACAGGCACTGGCTATTGCTCTAAATCTTCCGATTCAGTCTCCGTATCCCTCTCTGTTAATACTATTGATGAATATCCTTTTGTTAATAGCAGGAACTTTCTTTTTAGTTTGGTTGTCAGACATAAATGCTAGTAATGGGATAGGAGGTTCCGTGGTAATCTTGATGGCTAGTATGGTTTTAAATATTCCGCAAGATATGATTGAATCTTTTAAGATTATTCACGCCTCTTATTGGACTATCTTTTTATTACTTTTATTAGGTCTTATATTTAGCTATATCGTGGCAATATTATATCGTGCACGATATCGTTTGCCCATTCATAAGGTTGCTTTACATAGCCGATTTAAGAGATATTCTTATTTTGAAGTGTTGTTAAATCCAGCAGGTGGAATGCCTTATATGTATGTAATGACTTTTATGAGCCTTCCTACATATATTCTCCTACTTTTACAAACTCTTTTTCCGCAGAATACTGTATATGAGGAATGGCTGAATCAGTATAAAATAGGTCAGCCTTTGTGGGTGTATCTTTATATAGGTATCTTGTTTTTGTTTAGTATTGCCTTTGCCTTTGTTAATATCAGTGGAGATCAGATTGCGAATCGGATGAAGAAATCTGGGGAATATATTTATGGCGTTTACCCAGGGGAGGAAACGAGTAAATTCATTAACAGATTGGTTTTCAGATTTGCTATAGTAGGTGGTGTTCTTAATGTTACTATGGCAGGACTTCCTATGCTCCTGATTTTATCTGATGAAAAGTTAACACGACTAGCCATGATACCAGGTCTATTTTTGATGTTAAATGGTATGGTTTTTAATGTGAGAGATGAAGTGACAGCTCTGAGATTAAATGAAACCTATAAACCGCTGATTTAGGAGGTTCTTATGTATTATTTTATTCCAGCTTGGTATGGGTCAGAACGTAAGTGGCATACGGATATTATTCCTTGGTATCGAACTTTCTTTAAAGTAGAATTTGATGATACTTTCAATCAAATTAGGCTGTTTCAAAGACAGGGACTACAGTCTCGACTATTAGTATTAGCCTATCAGCCACATTTGCGTTACTTTTTACATAGACATGGTGTCTTAGAGACAGAAGTCTATTCTATCTTTGATGATATGCAAGATTTGCATGATATACACACTCAGGTTCTTAATATAAGAGATATAGAGTGGGATAATGATTGTCAATTTCTTTACAGTCCATTTGCAATAGTAGTTCAAAAAGATGGTAAAAAATATGCCAAGGTAGAACATGGTGTAGAAGGCTTTATTACTGAGATCCAATATTTTGATTTCGATGGACAGATGAGTAAGAATTATATCATGGATGATCGTGGCTTTGTATCAAGTGTTATTTATTTTGATAATGGACAGCCTACCTATCAAGACTACTTGGATCCTAAAGGTATCTGGAGATTTAGGGAGTATTTAAACGATGGAGGACGAGTAGAGGTAAATCCAATATTTAGTTACCGTTTTAAACAGCTTCACTACACTGATATGCGTCAACTAATCACAGAATATTTTGATAAGTATCTACAAAAGCAACAGAAAAAACAAGATATTTTCATCATCCCTTCTCACCCTCAGCATGACCAATTTATCTTCAGTTGCTTATCAAGTGGTTCTGCTAAAATTTTGAGTCTATTTATTAATCGGAATTCACAATCTAGTTTTAAAGACTTAGCTCTATCATTTGATCAGGCAAATATAGTCTTAGTGGATAGAGAGGATAGTTTACAACTCTTACAAGAACTATATCCCACATTATCTGATAAATTTTATCATCTCTCTCCTTTTGATACGCGTTTGCGACTAGGGAGAAGTCAGACTAGAAAAGAATCGATTATATACTATCAATTAGATTTTTCTCAAGGAATTGATAGACAAGCCCTATTTCAGGTTTTATCATTTATTGCTGAAACAAAAAATACAGAAGTCATTTTTGGAGCCTTTTCTGCTAGTCAGGAACAAATGGAGGAAGTGGAATCACTTGTCAATGAAATCATTCAGAAACAAATCCATACTGATAGTTTAGAAAAAGGAGTAGACTACGGTGGGGCAGAAAATCCTTTAGAAGAAAATCAAGAGCAGGAACTACGTTTTCAATTTGTCAACATGAATGATGAATTGGATCTGATTAAGACGCTCGAGTTTGTTCGTTTGATTGTGGATCTTAATAAACAACCTCATCTCTATACTCAAATAGCAGGTATTAGTGCAGGAGTTCCTCAGATAAATCAGGTTGAAACCGTCTATGTAGAACATTTGAAAAATGGTTATTTGATTTCAGATGTGACAGAATTTTCAAGGGCTGCACATTACTATACAGATAAACTAAAAGAGTGGAATCAAGCATTAGTATATTCGATTGATAAAATTAAAGAGCATACGGGTCAACGTTTCTTAGAGAAATTACATCACTGGATTGAGGAGATTACAGATGTCAAAGGACTATAAAATCCTACAGATAGGGATTGATAATTGGGCTCATCATTATGAAATTCCTGAAAGTATGGATTGGTATTATTTCTGTCCCAACTCACCTTTAGCCCTTCGCAAAATGATGGAAATGGAAGGAATAAGTAGTTTTCATTCTATTTTGATAGAGGATGGACGGTATTTGGCTGATTTGCTACCTTTTATTTATCATATTGAGCCCTATACTCTATTTTATAATCAAGATTTTAAAACGGCAGATTCAATCATCCTTGATTTCTTGAAAAAGAGATGTGCTCAATCTGTAGATTTTTCAGATCCCCAGAGATTACTAAATGATTTATCAACTTCTCTTTTTGGTGGTGGCTATGGGGATAAGATGAAACCTTTTATGATTCAAGTTCATTCGGAATTTCGAGGAAGTATAACTTATCAAGGATTTGAATATCTTCAATTAGAGGGTGATTTCGGAGAGGACTATTCGCAGGTGGCTTTTTGGAATTATAATTTTGTTTCTGAAAAAGAGAGACCGATTGAACTATGGCTAGAATATGAAAAAACTAAAGATATTGATTTTCGCTTGCGTATACAAAAGCTTCCACAGGGTTCGGTTTCAGATATTGTGGAAGATTTAGTTTTTACAGAAGATGACATGAAAAAATCAATTCTAATGGCTCAAGATTATAATGCTTATTTAACTATTTCAGTTGAAGCGCGTGGTCATGGAAGCTTGAAGCTTGGAAATCTTCATCAGCGTTGGAGTCGCAAGCAATTTGGGAAATTTTTCCTTGGAGGAAATATTTTGCATGATAGTAAGAGGAATGAAGTCAACTATTTCTTTCACCCAGGTGATTTCAAGCCTCCTTTAGCTGTTTATTTTGCCGGTTTTCGTCCTGCAGAAGGCTTTGAAGCTTACTTTTTGATGAAAAACTTAGGCTGTCCTTTTCTTCTATTCTCCGATCCTCGTTTGGAGGGTGGAGCCTTTTATCTTGGTAGTCAAGAGTTAGAAAATAAGATTAAGGAAACCATCCAACATTATTTAGATTATCTTGGATTGACTGCTAAAGAGTTGATTTTATCAGGTCTATCAATGGGAACTTTCCCTTCTCTCTATTATGGAGCTACTTTTGAACCTCATGCCATTATTGTTGGGAAGCCCTTGACCAATCTTGGAACCATTGCTAGACGTGGACGGTTGGATGCGCCAGGGGTATTTAATACAGCTTTTGATGTTTTAAAATATCAAACAGGCTATGTTACTTCACAACATATGTTAGAATTGGATCATCGCTTTTGGAAGGCCTTTAAAGCAGCTGATTTTTCAAAAACAATTTTTGGTCTCTCCTATATGAAGGATGAGGATATGGATCCTCAGGCTTACGAACAATTAGTAGCTCATTTGTGTAATACTGGTGCGAAAATTCTTTCTAAGGGGACAGCTGGTCGACACAATGATGACACGGATACAAATGTAGCCTGGTTTGTACATTTTTATCATATGATATTGAATAGTGATTTTGGAAGGTTGGACAAATGATTATCAATCAGAGAACAGACATTAAGTGGGGAGAAGTAGGGGGGACATTTATGTATGGTACAAGTGTTACCTATCATCCAGATCAGCATATTAGTCTCTACAATCCACTAGTGGCTTCTGGGGAGATTATTCGCTCGTGGACTTCTAGTTTGAACTACCAAGCCAATCGTGTTCAACCTAGTCTCCCACTTTTAAAAAGAAAGCATGATTATGAGATTTCTATGAATATGGAATGCCAGCCTGAATATGGTATTTATATTAAGCTTGTATTTTATGATCGCTATGGAGATGTGATTGAGGAAAAGGTAGAAAAAATAAAAACTTTCTCCTTTACCTATCCTGATGACACCTATACCTACCAAGTCTCCCTTCTAAGTGCTGGTTTTGAATCCTTAGATTTTTATTCTTTTACTATTAAGGAGCTGAATCGTGTTTAAAGGTTTTTATCAAGATTTCCAACTTCGGAACGTCAAAAGGATTTTAAGAAAGATTAATGCCCTTAAAGAAAAGATGGAGTCTCTCTCAGACCAAGAACTCGCGGCAAAAACAGTGGAGTTTCGCCAACGTCTGGCTAAGGGAGAAACTTTGGATGGTCTCTTGGTAGAGGCTTTTGCTGTTGTTCGTGAAGCGGATAGACGTGTATTGGGCATGTTCCCCTATGATGTCCAAGTCATGGGAGGGATTGTGATTCATCAGGGAAATGTCGCTGAGATGAATACTGGTGAGGGGAAAACCTTGACAGCCACTATGCCTGTTTACCTCAATGCCCTAACAGGTAAAGGTACCATGCTGATTACTACTAATGACTATCTAGCTAAACGTGATGCTGAAGAGATGGGACAAGTGTATCGTTTTCTAGGGCTGACTATTGGGGTTCCTTTTCCAGATGATGCTCAAGAAGAATTGACTCCAAAAGAGAAAAAAATCATTTACGCATCGGATATTATTTATACAACTAATAGTAACTTAGGTTTTGATTATTTGAATGATAATTTAGCTTCAAATGATGAAGGGAAATTTTTACGACCCTTTGATTATGTTATTATTGATGAGATTGATGATATTTTACTGGATAGCGCTCAGACTCCCCTTATTATTGCGGGATCTCCTCGTGTTCAGTCTAATCACTACGGCATTATTGATACGCTGGTAACGACTTTGGTAGAAGGGGAAGACTACATTTTTAAAGAAGAAAAGGATGAGATTTGGCTGACTACTAAGGGTGCCAAAGCTGCTGAAAGTTTTCTAGGGATTGACCATTTTTATAAGGAAGAACATGCGGTTTTTGCTCGTCATTTGGTTCATGCAGTTCGAGCCCATAAACTCTATACCAAAGATAAGGATTATGTTATTCGTGGCAATGAAATGGTACTGGTGGATAAGGGGACAGGACGCCTTATGGAAATGACTAAACTGCAGGGAGGACTTCATCAGGCTATTGAAGCCAAGGAGCATGTCAAACTATCTCCGGAAACACGTGCTATGGCTTCTATCACCTATCAAAGCCTTTTTAAGATGTTTAATAAGGTATCTGGTATGACAGGGACAGGGAAGGTTGCAGAAAAAGAGCTTCTGGAAACTTATAATATGGCTGTTGTACGGATTCCTACCAATCGCCCTAGACAACGGATTGACTATCCAGATAATCTCTACATCACTTTACCTGAAAAAGTGTATGCTTCTTTGGAGTATATCAAAGAATACCATGCTAAGGGAAATCCTTTGCTTGTTTTTGTCGGATCAGTTGAGATGTCCCATTTATACTCATCACTTTTGTTACGAGAAGGGATTGCCCATAATGTGCTGAATGCTCACAATGCGGCGCGTGAGGCTCAAATTATCTCCGAGTCAGGTCAGATGGGGGCTGTAACAGTTGCTACTTCCATGGCAGGACGAGGTACGGATATCAAACTTGGTAAGGGAGTTGCAGAACTTGGCGGTTTGATTGTGATCGGAACAGAGCGAATGGAAAGTCAGCGGATTGATCTTCAAATCCGAGGACGTTCTGGTCGTCAGGGTGATCCTGGGATGAGTAAGTTTTTTGTATCCTTAGAAGACGATGTTATCAAAAAATTTGGCCCATCTTGGGTTCATAAAAAGTATAAAGATTATCAAGTTCAAGATATGACTCAACCAGAAGTATTGAAAGGTCGTAAATACCGAAAGCTAGTCGAAAAGGCTCAGCATGCCAGTGATAGTGCTGGACGTTCAGCACGTCGTCAGACTCTGGAGTATGCTGAGAGTATGAATATCCAACGGGATATAGTCTATAAAGAGAGAAATCGTCTAATAGATGGTTTTCGTGCTTTAGAAGATGTGGTGGAGGAAATCATTGCCAGTTATATAGATCAAGTGACCGCTTCAAATTATGAAAGTCGAGAGTTGCTCTTCCACTTTATCGTGACTAATATTAGTTTTCATATTAAAGAGGTTCCAGACTATATAGATGTGACTGACCAGACTGCAGTTCGCAGATTTATGAAGCAGGTGATTGATGGAGAACTTTCTGAAAAGAAAGAATTGCTTGAGCAACATGGCTTGTATGAACAGTTTTTACGCCTTTCTTTACTCAAGGCTATTGATGACAACTGGGTAGAGCAGGTAGACTATCTACAACAGTTATCTATGGCTATCGGTGGTAAATCTGCTAGTCAGAAAAATCCTATAGTAGAGTATTATCAGGAGGCTTATGATGGTTTTGAAACCATGAAAGAACAGATTCGGTCTGATATGGTACGTAATCTTTTGGTGGGACTTGTTGAAGTTACTTCTAAAGGTGAAATTATGACTCATTTCCCATAAGAGGAGAATATATGACAATTTATAATATAAATTTAGGCATTGGTTGGGCTAGTAGTGGTGTTGAATATGCCCAAGCATACCGTGCTGGTGTTTTTCGGAAATTAAATCTGTCCTCTAAGTTTATCTTTACAGATATGATTTTAGCCGATAATATTCAGCACTTAACCGCCAATATTGGCTTTGATGATGATCAAGTGATTTGGCTCTATAATCATTTTACAGATATCAAAATTGCACCGACTAGCGTAACAGTGGATGATGTCTTGGCTTATTTTGGTGGTACCGAAAGTCGTAGAGAAAAGAATGGGAAGGTCTTGCGTGTCTTCTTTTCTGACCAAGATAAGTTTGTCACCTGTTATTTGGTGGATGAGAACAAGGACTTGGTTCAACATGCAGAGTATGTCTTTAAAGGAAAACTGATTCGTAAGGATTACTTTTCTTATACGCGTTATTGTACCGAATACTTTGCTCCCAAGGACAATGTTGCAGTCCTATATCAACGGACCTTCTATAATGAAGACGGGACTCCAGCCTATGATATCTTGATGAATCAAGGGAAGGAAGAAGTTTATCGTTTCAAGGATAAGATTTTCTATGGGAAACAAGCTTTTATGCGTGCCTTTATGAAATCCTTGAATTTGAACAAGTCTGATTTGGTCATTCTGGATAGAGAGACAGGCATTGGACAGGTTGTGTTTGAAGAAGCACAAGTAGCGCACCTAGCGGTAGTCGTTCACGCGGAGCATTATAGTGAAAATGCTACAAATGAGGATTACATCCTTTGGAACAACTACTATGACTATCAGTTTACCAATGCAGATAAGGTTGACTTCTTTATCGTATCAACTGATAGACAAAATGAAGTTCTACAGGAGCAATTTGCCAAATATACTCAGCATCGTCCAAAGATTGTTACTATTCCTGTAGGAAGTATTGATGCATTAACTGAGTCAAGTCAGGGACGTAAGCCATTTTCATTGATTACGGCTTCACGTCTTGCCAAAGAAAAACACATTGACTGGTTGGTCAAGGCAGTCATTGAGGCTCATAAGGAAATACCTGAATTAACCTTTGATATTTATGGTAGCGGTGGAGAAGATTCTCTCCTTAGAGACATTATTACAACTCATCAGGCTGAGAATTATATCCAACTCAAGGGGCATGCGGAACTTTCGCAGATTTATAACCAGTATGAGGTCTACTTGACGGCTTCTACCAGCGAAGGATTTGGTTTGACCTTGATGGAAGCTGTTGGATCGGGTCTACCCCTAATCGGTTTTGATGTGCCTTATGGTAATCAGACCTTTATAGAAGATGGGAAAAACGGTTATTTGATTCCAAGTTCATCTGACCATGTAGAAGACCAAATCAAGCAAGCTTTTTCAACTAAGATTTGTCAACTGTATCAAGAAAATCGTTTGGCGGATATGCGTGCCCATTCTTACCAAATTGCAGAAGGTTTCTTAACCGAAGAAATTTTAGAAAAGTGGAAAAAAACAGTAGAGGAGGTGCTCCATGATTGAACTTTATGATCGTTATAGTCAGGAAAGTCGAGATTTACATGAAAGTCTAGTGGCTACTGGTCTTTCCCAACTTGGAGTAGTCATCGCTGCAGATGGTTTTCTGCCTGATGGTCTGGTTTCTCCTTTTACCTATTATCTAGGTTACGAGGATGGAAAACCTCTCTATTTTAATCAAGTTCCTGTTCCAGCTTTTTGGGAAATTTTAGGAGATAATCAGTCTGCTCGTATTGAAGATGTGACGCAGGAGAGAGCTGTCATTCATTATGCTGATGGAATGCAGGCTCGCTTGGTTAAGCAAGTAGACTGGAAAGACTTGGATGGTCGAGTACGCCAGGTTGACCACTACAATCGCTTCGGAGCGTGCTTTGCTACAACGACCTATAGCGCAGATAGTGAGCCGATTATGACAGTGTACCAAGACGTCAATGGTCAGGAAGTTTTACTTGAAAACCATGTGACGGGTGATATCTTATTGACCTTACCTGGTCAGTCCATGCGTTACTTTGCAAATAAGGTTGAATTTATCACCTTCTTTTTGCAAGATTTGGAAATAGATACCAGTCAGCTTATCTTTAATACCTTAGCGACTCCTTTCTTGGTTTCCTTCCATCATCCAGATAAATCTGGATCAGATGTTTTGGTTTGGCAGGAACCTCTTTATGATGCCATTCCGGGCAATATGCAGTTGATTTTGGAAAATGATGATGTGCGTACTAAGAAAATCATCATTCCAAATAAGGCGACTTATGAGCGTGCTTTAGAGTTGACTGACGAGAAATACCATGATCAGTTTGTGCACTTGGGTTACCATTATCAGTTCAAACGTGATAATTTCCTAAGACGAGACGCCTTAATCTTGACCAATTCCGATCAGATTGAGCAAGTGGAAGCGATTGTAGAAGCCTTGCCTGATGTTACCTTCCGTATTGCAGCGGTGACAGAGATGTCTTCTAAGCTCTTAGATATGCTTCGCTATCCTAATGTGGTCCTTTACCAGAACGCTAGTCCACAGAAGATTCAAGAACTGTATCAATTGTCGGATATTTACTTGGATATAAACCACAGTAATGAGTTGCTACAGGCAGTGCGTCAGGCCTTTGAGCATAATCTCTTGATTCTTGGATTTCATCAGACGGTGCACAATAGACTCTATATCGCTCCAGACCATCTATTTGAAAGTAGTGAAGTTACTGCTTTGGTTGAGACCATTAAATTGGCCCTTTCAGATGTTGAACAAATGCGTCAGGCACTTGGCAAACAAGGCCAACATGCAAATTATGTTGACTTGGTGAGATATCAGAAAACCATGCAAACTGTTTTAGGAGGCTAACATGTCAGAGGAAGATTTATTTTACAAAGACGTTGAAGGTCGCATGGAAGAGTTGAAACAAAAACCCATCAAGAAGGAAAAAGAAACTCGAGGGGAAAAGATTAGTAAAACTTTTTCACTCTTACTGGGTTTGATGATTCTGATTGGTTTGCTCTTTACTTTGCTGGGGATTTTGAGGTAGGCCTATGATTGAAATACTGATTGTTTTAGCTATTGTCCTATCTCTTGCTTTGATTGTATTGGTAACCATACAACCCCGTCAAAATCAACTATTTTCCATGGATGCCACCAGTAATATTGGTAAACCAAGTTACTGGCAGAGCAACACCTTGGTTAAGGTTCTCACTTTATTGGTGAGTTTGGCCTTATTCGTTTTACTATTAACCTTTATGGTGATTACTTACAAATAAAAGAAAACTTCAGAGATTCACCTCTTGTGATTGGTCTGAAGTTTTCTTTTTTACTGTCCATATTTTTTGTAAAAATTAACTTTCACTTGGATGAAGGTTTTGGCTTCGCGTAGAAGTTGAAGAAGGGTGGCGCGGGTTTCAAATTCTTCTCTTGTCTTGGGTAGACTGCGGTTGCGAAAGACTTCCAAATAGAGTTCAATTTCATCTAGTAAATCAGAAGCAGGATTGGTCTGGCTCAGTTGACCTGCAATTTTTGAAAAGAGTTGGGCCAAAATCAGGCTTTCACTGGCAGCTAGGTGACAGGTATTGATCTGCTGGGCCATGTTTCTCAGGATACGACTTTGTCGCTGTCTCATCTCAAAGTAGTGGATATGGTAATCAGTCTGGTGAAAGAGGTGGTCAGAGTGATCCAAATAGACCAGTCTGAGTGATTCTTCTAAAAGGATGTCTAATTCTTCTACTAACTGTGCTCGGTTACGTCCGTCCCCTCTGGATAAATAATATTTAAAGCGCTGGAGGATATCTTTTAACTTTTCTTCGACTAGCACGTGATAGTGCTGGATTTCTTCTTCTCGGGAAGGCATGTAGAGATTGACAAGTAAGGCAAATCCTGTACCGATTGCAAAGAGAAGGAATTCATTGACTAGAAGGTCTGGAGAGGTTGACTCTTGAACCAAGAGATGGCTCACCAAAACAGTGCTTGGTGTGATGCCAATTTCCCAGCCCATCTTGTAGGCTAGAGGAACGTAGAGGGCCAGGTAGATACCAAGGCTCCAGATATGAAATCCGCTCAAGTGAAAAGCTAAAACCCCAATAGCCAGAGCTAGAAGCATAGAAAAAAGACGATTGCGGGCTAGTTTTAAGGTACTTCTACGAGTATCAGATAGGCTCAAGAGAGCGATAATTCCGGCCGAAACTGCGGAAGAAAGATTGAGAAAATAAGCAAGAAGACAGGCAAGACAGGTAGCTAAGATGAGTTTAGTCGTACGTTGGCTAATAGACATAAGAATTTCCTGATAATACTCAATGAAAATCAAAGAGCAAACTAGGAAGCTAGCCGTAGGCAGTACTTGAGTACGGCAAGGCGAAGCTGACGTGGTTTGAATTTGATTTTCGAAGAGTATAAGTTAGAATAAAAGAGCAAAAGACAAAACCTGAGCAGGCTTGTCTTTATGCCTTATTTTTTACGGGCTGCTGCGTATTCGGCAACAGCAGTAAAGAGAACGTCTGTAGAAGAGTTGAGGGCTGTTTCGCATGAGTCTTGGATGACCCCAATCACAAAACCAACTCCGACAACTTGCATGGCAATATCGTTAGAAATACCGAAAAGGCTACAAGCAACTGGGATAAGAAGGAGGGAACCTCCAGCAATACCTGAAGCACCGCAGGCTGAGATAGCTGCTACCACACTGAGGACAAAGGCTGTCGCAAAGTCAACAGGAATTCCAAGAGTGTTAACTGCAGCAAGGGTCAAAACGTTAATGGTAATCGCTGCCCCGGCCATGTTGATAGTAGAACCGAGTGGGATAGAAACAGAATAGGTATCTGGGTTTAGCCCAAGGTCATGGCAGAGTTTCATGTTGACAGGAATGTTAGCTGCAGAACTACGAGTGAAAAAGGCTGTCACACCGCTGACACGAAGGCAGTTCCAAACTAGAGGGTAAGGATTGCGTCTCATAAAGAAGAAGGCGATCAAAGGGTTGACCACAAGGGCAACAAAAAGCATAGTCGTTACTAATAGAACCAATAAAATACCGTAGTTGGCAAGGCTTCCGATTCCCTTGTCAGAAATGGTTTTAAAAACAAGACCAAGGATTCCAAATGGAGCCAGGTTGATGATCCATTCGACGATTTTAGAAGTCACGTCAGCGATAGTTTTTAGCAATTCTTTACTATTTTTGCTGGCCTCTCTCATGGCAATCCCGAAAACAACCGCCCAAGATAGGATACCGATGTAATTGGCAGTAATGAGAGCATTGACTGGATTGTCAACCAGTTTGAGCAAGAGGTTGCTGAGGACCTGCCCAATCCCATCTGGTGGAGCAATTTCAGTATTGGCACTATTTAGAGTAATTTCAATAGGGACGATGAAACTAGCTACAACAGCTACAAGAGCAGCGGCAAAAGTTCCTAGGATATACAAGAAAACAACAGTTTTCATATTGCTATCTTGCCCCTTTTGGTGTTGGGATAGTGCATTGGCAACGAGAGCAAAGACTAGGATAGGAGCAACAGCTTTTAGACCTCCGACGAATAAATCCCCGAGTAGCCCAATTCCTGAGAGATTAGGAAGGGTCAGTCCTAGGATTCCCCCACAAAGCATACCAATCAAGATACGCTTGACAAGGCTTGCCTTATTCCAAGCATGAATGATTCTTTTCATAATAATCTCCTTTTTGTGTAGTGATTATGATTATAGTATAAATGATAGACAAAATCAAGAATTTTCTGTCTATTTTTTGAATATTTATGGAGAATGAGACTGATGAAAATATGGTATAATGAAATAAAGGAGTTTTATATGCAAGAATTTATTCAAGCTTATATTGAAAAGCTAGATGTGACAACCATTATCGAGAATATTCTAACCAAGATCATTTCTCTTTTACTGCTTTTGATTGTATTTTATATTGCTAAAAAAATGCTTCATACCATGGTGCAGAGAATTGCCAAACCTTCTTTAAAAATGTCTCATCATGATGTCGGGCGCCAAAAAACCATCTTACGTTTACTAGAAAATATGTTTAATTATACGCTGTATTTCTTTTTACTTTACTGCATTTTATCGATTTTAGGCTTGCCTGTATCTAGTTTGCTGGCTGGAGCTGGGATTGCTGGGGTGGCGATTGGGATGGGAGCCCAAGGCTTTCTATCTGATGTCATCAATGGCTTTTTCATCCTCTTTGAACGGCAACTGGATGTGGGAGATGAGGTCGTTCTGACAAATGGCCCCATTACTGTATCGGGCAAGGTCGTCAGCGTGGGAATTCGTACGACCCAGCTTCGTAGTGAGGAGCAAGCCCTTCACTTTGTCCCTAACCGAAATATCACAGTTGTTAGCAATTTCTCACGCACAGACTAGACCTGTTATTTTAAGTAATTTGTGGTACAATAGAGAGAGTTTGGTAAAGGAGAAAAGATGGTTTTAGAAAAGCAGTTGGGCAATGGTTGTACCTGGATAGACCTAGACCTCGGAAAGTTGAATAAACTAGAAGACCTTTCTGAAATTTACGGTTTGGACAAGGAAACCATTGAGTACGCACTGGATAGGAATGAGCGCGCCCACATGGACTACCACCGTGAAAGTGGGACGGTTACCTTTATCTATAATGTCCTAGATGTGAAAAAGGACAAGGCCTACTATGAGACTTTTCCCATGACCTTTATCGTGGAACATCGTCGCCTGATTACCATTAGTAATACCAAGAACGCCTATGTCATTGAACAAATGACCCGTTATCTGGAGAGTCATGACACGCTTTCGATTTACAAGTTTCTCTTTGCCAGTCTGGAAATTATCAGTAATGCCTACTATCCTGTCATCGAGCAGATGGATAAGAGTAAGGACGAGGTTAATGGCCTCTTGCGTCAGCGAACGACTAAGAAAAACCTCTTTGCCCTGTCTGACTTGGAGACTGGTATGGTTTATCTGACGGCAGCTGCCAAACAAAATCGGATTTTGTTGGAGCATATTCAAGGTCATGCCTTGTATCGTAGTTTTGATGAGATTGAGAGAGAGCAGTTTGATGATGCCATGATTGAGGCTCATCAGCTGGTATCCATGACAGACCTAATCTCTCAGATTTTACAGCAACTTTCAGCATCTTACAACAACATCCTAAACAATAATCTGAATGACAATTTGACAACCTTGACTATCATTTCAGTCTTGCTAGCTGTTTTGGCAGTCGTGACAGGCTTTTTCGGAATGAATGTTCCGCTACCTTTAACAGATGAGCCCCATGCTTGGCTCTATATCAGCTTGGCAAGTGCAGGTTTGTGGATTGTCCTATCATTGTTGCTAAGGAAAATTGCGAAAAAAAGTTAAGAAAAGGAGCCAGAATGGCGATTGAAAACTATATGCCAGATTTTGCTGTGGAAGCAGTTTATGATCTGACAGTCCCAAGCCTGCAGGCGCAGGGAATCAAGGTTGTTTTGGTCGATTTGGACAATACCCTCATTGCTTGGAACAACCCTGATGGGACGCCAGAAATGAAGCAATGGCTACATGATCTCCGTGATGCGGGCATTCGCATCATTGTGGTCTCAAATAACACCAAAAAACGAGTTCAACGAGCAGTTGAGAAATTTGGGATTGACTACGTTTATTGGGCTCTGAAACCCTTCACATTTGGGATTGACCGTGCCATGAAGGAATTTCACTATGAGAAAAAGGAAGTGGTCATGGTTGGCGATCAGCTCATGACCGATATACGAGCAGCCCACCGTGCGGGCATTCGCTCAATTTTGGTCAAGCCCTTGGTCCAGCACGACTCGATCAAGACGCAGATTAACCGAGCTCGTGAGCGCCGTGTGATGCGAAAAATCACTGAAAAGTACGGACCGATTACATATAAAAAAGGAATTTAATTATGGAAGAAATTCTCTGTATTGGTTGTGGAGTAACCATTCAGACGACAGACAAGGCTGGTCTTGGTTTTACCCCCCAGTCGGCACTTGAAAAAGATTTGGAGACTGGCGAAGTCTATTGCCAACGCTGTTTCCGTCTCCGCCACTACAATGAAATCACAGATGTCCAGTTGACGGATGATGATTTCCTCAAGCTCTTGCACGAGGTGGGAGACAGTGATGCATTGGTAGTCAATGTCATTGACATTTTTGATTTTAATGGCTCTGTTATCCCAGGTTTGCCACGTTTTGTATCGGGCAATGATGTCCTCTTGGTTGGAAATAAAAAAGATATCCTGCCCAAGTCAGTAAAACAAGGTAAGATTAGCCAGTGGCTCATGGAACGTGCCCACGAAGAAGGGCTTCGTCCAGTCGATGTCGTCTTAACTTCAGCACAGAATAAGCACGCCATTAAGGAAGTTATTGATAAGATTGAACACTACCGTAAGGGTCGTGATGTCTATGTGGTTGGTGTAACCAACGTTGGAAAATCAACCCTTATCAATGCTATTATCCAAGAAATCACGGGTGATCAGAATGTCATTACGACTTCGCGTTTCCCAGGGACAACCTTGGACAAGATTGAGATTCCGCTTGACGATGGCTCTTATATCTACGATACACCGGGAATCATCCATCGTCACCAAATGGCTCATTACTTGACTGCTAAAAATCTCAAGTATGTCAGCCCTAAAAAGGAAATCAAGCCAAAAACCTATCAGCTTAATCCCGAGCAAACCCTGTTTCTAGGTGGTCTTGGACGCTTTGACTTCATTGCAGGAGAAAAGCAAGGTTTCACAGCCTTCTTTGACAATGAATTGAAATTGCATCGTACCAAGCTAGAAGGAGCGACTGCCTTTTACGACAAGCACGTCGGAACTCTTCTGACACCACCAAATAGCAAGGAAAAAGAAGATTTTCCAAAACTCGTCCAGCATGTCTTTAACATCAAGGACAAGACAGACCTAGTCATCTCAGGGCTAGGCTGGATTCGCGTAACAGGCACCGCCAAAGTCGCCGTCTGGGCACCCGAAGGCGTCGCCGTCGTTACACGAAAAGCAATTATTTAAACACAGAAAGGAAAGGGTTATCTGAATTTGGGCGAGCAGGGCGAGCCCATAGAGAATACTTTTCGCCGTGGTGTCAGTTGGTACAAGTGCTTGTACCAACTGCGGAAAATTTGAGACCTTAGGCTCAAATTTTAGTCATGAAAGTCCGAAGGACTTTGCTGACGTCCGTCACCACTTCAGAAAAGTATAAAAAGAAACTCTTTTAAAGAAATTATGTCATTAACATCAAAACAACGTGCCTTCCTCAACAGTCAGGCACACACCCTCAAACCCATCATCCAAATCGGAAAAAATGGACTCAACGACCAAATTAAAACCAGCGTTCGTCAAGCTCTTGACGCTCGTGAATTGATCAAGGTAACTCTTTTACAAAACACAGATGAAAATATCCATGAAGTAGCTGAAATTTTGGAAGAAGAAATCGGTGTGGATACAGTCCAAAAAATCGGACGCATCTTGATTTTGTATAAACAATCCAGCAAGAAAGAAAATCGCAAGATTTCTAAAAAAGTCAAAGAGATCTAAAAAAACTACTCCAAACAACTGTTTTTACAGAGAAATAAAGGAGACTAGCCTATGGCAATCGAATTATTGACTCCCTTTACCAAGGTAGAGTTGGAGCCAGAAATCAAGGAGAAAAAACGCAAGCAAGTCGGGATTTTAGGGGGAAATTTTAACCCCGTTCACAATGCCCATCTGATCGTTGCGGACCAAGTACGCCAGCAGTTAGGACTGGATCAAGTTCTGCTCATGCCTGAATACCAACCTCCTCATGTGGACAAAAAAGAAACCATTCCTGAGTACCATCGTCTCAAAATGCTTGAATTGGCGATAGAGGGGATTGAAGGTCTGGACATTGAAACTATTGAGTTGGAGCGTAAGGGTATTTCCTACACCTACGACACCATGAAAATCTTGACAGAGCAACATCCAGATACGGATTACTACTTCATTATCGGTGCGGATATGGTGGACTATCTGCCTAAGTGGTACCGTATTGATGAGCTGATCGATATGGTTCAGTTTGTTGGGGTTCAGCGCCCACGCTACAAGGCAGGGACTTCCTATCCTGTTATCTGGGTGGATGTGCCTCTCATGGATATCTCGTCCAGCATGGTGCGGGACTTCCTTGCCCAAGGTCGAAAACCTAACTTTCTCCTACCTCAGCCGGTGCTAGACTACATCGAGAAGGAGGGGCTCTATTGATGGCCTATCAAGACTATATCAACTGCTCCCGTGAGGCTTTGTTGGAAAAAATGGCAGAGCTTCTACCTGAAAAACGCTTAACCCATTGCTTGGGTGTGGAGCGTGCAGCCATAGAACTGGCCCAGCGATTCGGTGTGGATACTGAGAAAGCAGGTCTTGCAGGGCTCCTTCATGATTATGCTAAAAAGCTGTCAGATCAGGAATTTCTAGACTTGATTGACCGTTACCAATTAGACTCTGACCTTAAAAACTGGGGCAATAATGTCTGGCATGGCATGGTTGGTATCTACAAGATTCAAGAAGATTTGGATTTGCATGATCCAGAAATCCTGCGAGCTATTGAAATCCATACAGTCGGGGCTGGTCAGATGACCGACCTAGACAAAGTCATCTACGTTGCAGACTATATCGAGCATAATCGTGCCTTTCCTGGAGTGGATGTGGCGCGTGAGATTGCAAGTTTCTCACTTAATAAGGCAGTGGCCTACGAAACAGCTCGTACTGTGGAGCATCTAGCTCATCAGGGATTACCTATCTATACCCAAACCCTTGAAACCTATAACGCCTTTGTGCACTATTTGAAAGAGGACTAAATGAACGAAAAAGAATTACTAGAACTAGTCGTGAAAGCGGCTGATGAGAAACGTGCGGAGGATATCCTCGCACTTGATGTACAAGAATTGACCAGCGTGACGGACTACTTTGTTATCACTAGCTCGATGAATAGCCGTCAGTTGGACGCTATCGCGGATAATATCCGTGAAAAAGTAGCGGAAGCTGGTTTTAAAGGTAGCCATGTTGAAGGCGATGCAGCAGGAGGCTGGGTTTTGCTGGACCTCGGTGCTGTCGTTGTGCATATCTTTTCAGAAGAAATGCGTGACCACTATAACCTAGAGAAGCTATGGCATGAGGCGGATTCAGTAGATATTTCAGAAGCTCTTGCTTAGAAGACGAACTCAGTTGTAGTCAACTGGGTTTCTTTGCTTATTTTAGAAAATTGGATAGAAAGGTATAGGGCGAGTGGTGTTTGCCATGGAGGCTCTTGGTATCATGATTATGGCAACTTATGAAACCTTTGCGGCGGTCTATGATGCGGTCATGGATGATAGTTTATACGATAAATGGACGGATTTTTCGCTTCGTCATTTGCTTAAGACCAAGGAGAGAAAGAAACTCTTAGAATTGGCTTGTGGGACAGGTATCCAGTCTGTACGATTTTCTCAGGCAGGTTTTGATGTGACTGGACTTGATTTGAGTGCGGATATGTTGAAGATTGCTGAAAAGAGAGCGACATCGGCCAAGCAAAAGATTGCTTTTATAGAAGGCAATATGCTGGATTTGTCCAAGGCAGGTCAATATGATTTTGTCACGTGTTACTCGGACTCAATCTGCTACATGCAAGATGAGGTAGAAGTAGGGGACGTCTTTAAGGAAGTGTACAATGCGCTTAATGAAGACGGAGTTTTCATCTTTGACGTGCACTCGACCTATCAGACAGATGAAGTATTCCCTGGCTATTCCTACCATGAAAATGCGGAAGATTTTGCCATGCTTTGGGACACCTATGAGGACGAAGCTCCTCACTCCATCGTGCATGAGTTGACCTTCTTTATCAAGGAAGCGGATGGTTCCTTTAGTCGCCACGATGAAGTGCATGAGGAGCGGACCTATGAGGTCTTGACCTATGATATCTTGTTGGAACAGGCTGGATTCAAGTCTTTCAAACTCTTTGCGGACTTTGAGGACAAAGAGCCTACAGAAACTAGCACCCGTTGGTTTTTTGTCGCGCAGAAGTAGGAGATTATCATGACCATCACAGGTATTATCGCGGAGTTCAATCCTTTTCATAATGGCCATAAATACCTGCTGGATCAGGCTGAGGGATTGAAAATCATAGCCATGTCTGGGAATTTCATGCAGCGTGGAGAGCCTGCTATCGTGGACAAGTGGACTCGGGCCCAGATGGCGCTGGAAAATGGAGCGGATCTGGTAGTGGAATTGCCCTTTTTAGTCAGTGTTCAGGCGGCAGATTTCTTTGGCCAAGGAGCTGTGGATATCTTGGATTGTTTAGGCATTGATACTCTAGCCTTTGGGACGGAGGAAGTTCTGGACTACCAGAAAATTGCTAACTTATACACAGAGCAGGGGGCTGAGATGGAGAAATTTGTGGAAAATCTGCCTGATTCCCTCTCTTATCCCCAGAAGACCCAGGCCATGTGGAAGGAATTTGCAGGGCTTGATTTTTCTGGCAATACGCCCAATCATGTTCTTGCTTTGGCCTATGCTAAGGCGGTTGCTGGGTACAACATCAAACTTCATCCGATTCAGCGTCAGGGGGCGGGTTACCATTCTGTGGACAAGGATGTGGACTTTGCCTCAGCGACAGCTCTTCGTCAGCACCAGAAGGACCAAGATTTCCTAGAACGTTTTATGCCTTCTCTTGCCCTTTTTGAGCAGGCTAGTAAGGTGAGCTGGGAAAATTATTTTCCTCTGCTCCGCTATCAAATCTTGTCAAATCCAGACCTAACAACCATCTATCAGGTCAATCAAGAAATGGCTGTACGCATCAAGGATGCCATCAAGACAACCCGGTCTGTTGACGAATTGGTCGAGGCGGTTGCCACCAAACGTTACACCAAGGCGCGTGTCAGACGCCTCTTGACCTATATCTTGGTACAGGCTAGAGAAAGTGATTTGCCAGAAGGTATCCATGTCCTTGGCTTTACCGAAAAAGGCAGACAACACCTCAAATCTCTGAAAGCGCAGGTTAATTTAGTCAGCCGAATTGGCAAAGAAGCTTGGGATGCTATGACTCAAAAGGCAGACCAGATTTACCAACTAGGAAATCCAAGTATAGCAGAGCAGAATTTTGGAAGAGTGCCGATAAGAATAGAAACAAACTAAGTCTACTGAAAGGTAGGCTTTTTGAGATTTTTTACGAATAAATAGATAGAAAAGAAAATCTTGTACAAGTTCCTGACAATTTCTTTCTTTTCGTGTATAATAGTGGAAAAGAGGTAAAACGAGGTATGGTTATGGAAGCAGTTCTTTACTCAACATTCCGAAATCATTTAAAGGACTACATGAAGAAAGTAAACGATGAATTTGAGCCTTTGACGGTGGTCAATAAAAATCCAGACGAGGACATTGTAGTCCTTTCAAAGAGCGAGTGGGATAGTATTCAAGAAACTCTGAGAATCGCTCAAAATAAGGAACTATCTGACAAGATCTTGCTAGGAATGACTCAAGTTCGTGCTGGAAGTACTCAGGTCCATGTTATTGAGGAGTGAGGAATGCTGCTCAAGTTTACAGAAGATGCCTGGGCAGATTATTGCTACTGGCAAAATCAGGACAAGAAAACGTTAAAAAGAATCAACAAGATAATCAAGGATATTCAACGCGCTCCATTTACAGGAATTGGTAAACCAGAACCACTCAAGTATGACTACCAAGGAGCCTGGTCACGGCGTATTGATGCAGAAAATCGCTTGATCTATATGATGGATGGAGATAGCGTGGCTTTCTTGTCCTTCAAAGATCATTACTAAGTCTACTGCAAAGTAGGCTTTTTCTCAAATCTTTACTAAACTAGGATTTCTAAGAAATAAGGATTGCACAGATATATTTTAGTAAAATAAACTCCAATTTCCCCAAAACATATTCTATTTTAGGTTTGTTTAAATTCTTTTTTTATGGTAGAATGTAAAAGAATGTATGTCATTCGGAATAACAATAAAATGAGGTAAAAACATGGAAATCATGTCGCTTGCGATTGCTGTTTTTGCCGTCATCATTGGTTTAGTCATTGGATATGTCAGCATCTCAGCCAAGATGAAATCATCTCAGGAAGCTGCAGAGTTGATGCTTTTAAATGCTGAACAAGAAGCAACTAATTTACGTGGACAAGCTGAGCGTGAAGCGGATTTACTGGTTAATGAAGCCAAACGTGAAAGCAAGTCTCTTAAAAAAGAAGCACTATTGGAGGCCAAAGAAGAAGCCAGAAAATACCGTGAAGAAGTGGACGCTGAATTCAAATCAGAACGTCAAGAACTCAAACAAATCGAAAGTCGTTTGACAGAGAGAGCTACAAGTCTCGACCGTAAGGACGACAATTTGACGAGTAAAGAACAAACACTTGAACAAAAAGAACAAAGTATTTCTGATAGAGCGAAAAACCTTGATGCGCGTGAAGAGCAATTAGAGGAAGTCGAAAGACAAAAAGAAGCAGAACTAGAGCGTATTGGTGCTCTGTCTCAGGCAGAAGCACGAGATATTATCTTGGCTCAGACAGAGGAAAACTTGACCAAGGAGATTGCCAGCCGTATTCGTGAAGCTGAGCAAGAGGTCAAGGAACGTTCTGACAAAATGGCCAAGGACATCTTGGTTCAAGCTATGCAACGTATTGCTGGTGAATATGTAGCAGAGTCAACAAACTCAACAGTTCATCTGCCAGACGATACTATGAAGGGACGCATTATTGGTCGTGAAGGTCGTAACATTCGTACCTTTGAAAGTTTGACAGGGGTTGATGTGATTATCGACGATACCCCAGAAGTGGTGACCTTGTCAGGATTTGACCCGATTCGTCGTGAGATTGCACGTATGACTATGGAAATGTTGCTCAAAGATGGTCGTATCCACCCAGCTCGTATCGAAGAGTTGGTTGAGAAAAACCGTCAAGAGATTGACAATAAGATCCGTGAATACGGTGAGGCTGCTGCCTATGAAATTGGTGCACCAAACCTTCATCCAGACTTGATGAAAATCATGGGACGTTTGCAGTTCCGTACTTCATATGGACAAAATGTCTTGCGTCATTCTATCGAAGTTGCTAAGTTGGCTGGTATCATGGCCAGCGAACTTGGTGAAAATGCGGCTCTTGCCCGTCGTGCTGGATTCCTTCACGATATCGGGAAAGCTATTGACCGCGAGGTTGAAGGTAGCCACGTTGAAATCGGTATGGAATTGGCCCGTAAGTACAAGGAACATCCGGTTGTGGTTAATACGATTGCTAGCCACCACGGTGATGTCGAAGCAGAAAGCGTCATTGCAGTGATCGTCGCTGCGGCAGATGCCTTGAGTGCAGCCCGTCCAGGTGCTCGTAGTGAGTCTCTTGAAAGCTACATCAAGCGTCTTCATGATTTGGAAGAAATTGCTAACGGTTTTGAAGGAGTGCAAACTAGCTTTGCCCTTCAAGCAGGACGTGAAATCCGCATCATGGTCAATCCAGGACAAATCAAGGACGACAAAGTCACAATCTTGGCTCACAAAGTTCGTGAGAAAATTGAAAACAATCTCGATTACCCTGGAAATATCAAGGTAACCGTGATTCGCGAACTGCGTGCAGTAGATTATGCTAAATAATAAAAAACTGAGGTCAGTGCAATCTGACTTCAGTTTTTTTGAATAAATTATTTGAAAATAATTCGTTATATTATCGAGGTGAAACTTCAATTGGAGATAGGTAGACTAAATCTTGAGTGGAGTTATAGTTTCCAATTTGTGCTTTTATATGTACATTTTGGCCTTTAGAAATATTTTCGCCATTAAAAGAGTTGAAAGCGGCGTTAGAAACTGTTGTTATATTTACAAATTTAAAGTTTGGTCCCGAAGGTGCTTGTTCTGCTCCTAAGTAATTTCCGCCATAAATAAGCATATCGAATTTTGTTTTGTAATTTTTATAGTGTGCAATATCTGCTATGTGTCCATCAAATTCGATGATTTGACCTTTATATTTTTGAATGAAATTTGTTATGGTGCTTGAGTTATCAGTCTGCAATAGTGCTTTAAATTCCTCATTATTTTCAGTCATGATTACAGCTGATTGAGCTGGACTTGTTGATGAGTATTCGGTAGAACTTGATGAGGTACTAGTTGAACTAGAGGAAATAGATGTAGAACTTTGTGATGTAGATGATGCCTCATTTGTTTTTTCGACGGATTTTTCCACAATGGAACTAGTTTCTGTAGATGTAGAAGTAGGAACAGAAGTTGACTTATCTGAGTTTCCTCCAAATAGCACCAACAAAAGAATAATAAATATTACAGCAACACCAATTAAATATGGAATTAGTTTTTTTACCTTCAATTCCAGTGGGCTTAATGGTGTAATTTCAACCTCAGCTTCTTTTTCAAAAAAACCAAATACTCCAGCATTTCCTTCTTCAATAATATTGATTTTAACCTCATTTTTTTTAAGATTGAGTTCATACAAGCCATTTTCAATAGCTTCATCAACGTTTTTTCCTTTATAAATTGGCATAAAACTCTTCTTTTATATTAGTAGTTTCATTATCTCTTAAATGGAATAAAAAGGCAAGTCTTTTTTAAGGGGGCTACCTTGTATAAATCATAGATTATGCTAAATAAATAAGAAAGAGCAGTTGAAAAATTACTGCTTTTTTGTTACACTAGATAGAAAGACTGTAAAGGATAATCTGGCTTTTTGCCATTATTCTAGAGAAATGTTATTTCACAGACTGACTAAAAGGAGACACAATGGCAGACCGAGGCTTACTAATCGTTTTTTCTGGTCCTTCAGGGGTTGGGAAAGGAACGGTTAGAAGAGAGATTTTTGAGAGTTCTGAAAACCAATTTCAATACTCTGTATCGATGACGACGCGCGCACAACGTCCTGGAGAAGTGGACGGTGTTGACTATTTCTTCCGTACTCGTGAAGAGTTTGAAGAGCTGATTCGTCAAGGACAGATGTTGGAATACGCGGAATATGTCGGCAACTACTATGGAACTCCTCTGACCTACGTCAATGAAACCTTAGACAAGGGAATCGATGTTTTCCTTGAAATTGAAGTTCAGGGCGCTCTTCAGGTCAAGAAAAAGGTTCCAGATGCTGTCTTTATCTTCTTGACACCACCAGATTTGGATGAATTGCAAGATCGTTTGGTAGGACGTGGAACAGACAGTGCAGAAGTGATTGCCCAACGAATCGAAAAGGCCAAGGAAGAAATTGCTCTCATGCGTGAGTATGATTATGCGATTGTCAACGATCAGGTGCCTCTAGCTGCTGAACGTGTCAAACGTGTGATCGAAGCAGAACACTTCCGTGTGGATCGTGTCATTGGTCACTATCAGGAGATGTTACCAAAATCTCCAACTACTCGATAAAATTTAGAAAATAGGTACAAGCAAATGATGTTAAAACCCTCTATTGATACCTTGCTTGACAAGGTTCCTTCAAAATATTCACTCGTAATCTTGGAAGCAAAACGTGCCCACGAATTGGAAGCAGGTGCGCCAGCAACTCAAGGTTTCAAGTCTGAAAAATCAACTCTTCGCGCTTTAGAAGAAATCGAATCAGGAAACGTTACAATTCACCCAGACCCAGAAGGAAAACGTGAAGCAGTGCGTCGCCGTATCGAAGAAGAAAAACGCCGCAAAGAAGAAGAAGAAAAGAAAATCAAAGAGCAAATCGCTAAAGAAAAAGAAGATGGTGAAAAAATTTAAGGTTGGGGGGACTCAATCTTATTTTTTCTATTACAAGAATGTACTGACAAGGAGGAGGTGAGAAGATGGCTATAGCTAAGATTATTGTGGATGTGCCTTTGATGCAGACGGACCAACCCTATAGTTATAGGATTCCGGAGGAATTTGAGGGAATGCTAGAAGTTGGGATGCGGGTTCATGTGCCTTTTGGTAAGGGCAATCGCCTGATTCAAGGGATTGTTCTTGGTTTGGAGTCCCAACCAGATGAAGAAGAGGTTAATCAAGATTTAAAAGATATTGCGGAGGTGCTGGATTTTTCTCCTGTTCTCACGCAAGAACAACTCTGGCTGGCTGAGGAGTTACGCAAATCTGTCTTCTCCTACAAAATCTCTATCCTCAAGGCTATGTTACCAGGATTTCTGAACTCCAGCTATGACAAGATTCTCTATCCTCTGGCAGGTCTGAGTCAGGAGGACCGAGTGCGTTTGTTTGGTTCAGAGGATTCGCTTGCTTTTTCTTCTCTAGATTTAAGTAAGCAAGCTGAAATGATGCGTTTGACTAGAAAAGGTCTGCTTGGTCTAGAATATCAGGCGATTGATCAAAAGAAGGTCAAGACCCAGTCTTGGTATGAGGTAGATCTTGCTCAATTAGAAAATGTAGAGATTTCTGCACGTGCCAAGAAAAAGTTAGAACTGAGAGACTATCTGCTGTCTCATCCTGAGAGTGCTTCTTTGGCTAGTTTGTTAGAGTTCTATTCGCGAGAGCAAGTCAACTTCTTTGTGGAACAAGGTACTGTGACCATAGTTCAAAAGGAAGTGCAACGCTCGGCTGCTTATTTTGAAGGCATTGAGGCAAGTCGACCTTTGGAGTTGAATCCAGAACAAAGACAGGCGCGTGATGCGGTTGTCAGTGCGATTG
Organism: Streptococcus pseudopneumoniae; assembly: GCF_038148955.1. Taxonomy (GTDB): domain Bacteria; phylum Bacillota; class Bacilli; order Lactobacillales; family Streptococcaceae; genus Streptococcus; species Streptococcus pseudopneumoniae_T. Next base: position 15,737 of record NZ_JBBJZY010000017.1, on the reverse strand, counting down.
GCAGTCATCAGCCTCCCTTCCTCCTTCAAGGGATTACAGGAAGTGGGAAGACCGAGGTTTACTTGCAGATTATACAAGGGGCCTTGGATAAGGGGAGGACAGCTATTTTACTGGTGCCTGAGATTTCCCTGACTCCGCAAATGACGGAGCGTTTTATTGCTCGCTTTGGTAAGAAAGTGGCCATTCTTCACTCAGGCTTGTCCAATGGTGAAAAGTATGATGAATGGCGCAAAGTGGAACGTGGCAATGCTCAAGTTGTTGTGGGTGCCAGATCGGCCATCTTTGCTCCGCTGAAAAATCTAGGTGTTATGATTATCGATGAGGAGCACGAAGCGACTTATAAGCAAGACAGTAATCCCCGCTACCATGCTAGAGATGTGGCTCTTTTACGTGCCCAGTACAATCAAGCTGCCTTGGTCCTTGGGTCTGCAACACCAAGTCTGGAAAGCCGTGCGCGAGCTGGCAAAGGCGTCTATCAACACTTACGTCTGACCCAACGGGCCAATCCTTTGGCTACAATCCCTGAGGTTCAAGTGATTGACTTTCGAGACTATATCGGACAAAATGAGACGTCAAACTTTACACCTCCCTTGCTAGAAGCCATCCAAGACCGTCTGGCTAAAAAAGAGCAGGTGGTTCTCATGCTCAATCGTCGTGGTTATTCTAGCTTTGTTATGTGTCGGGAGTGTGGGACGGTGGATACTTGTCCCAACTGTGATATTTCTCTCACCTTGCACATGGATACCAAGACCATGAACTGCCATTATTGTGCTTTTTCGAAAGACATTCCTCAAGCCTGTCCTAACTGTAAGAGCCGTAGCATTCGTTACTACGGGACGGGAACTCAGAAGGCTTATGACGAGCTAGCAGAACTCTTTCCGCAGGCCCGTATTTTGCGCATGGATGTGGATACGACTCGTAAGAAAGGTAGTCATCAAGCTCTGCTTGACCAGTTTGGGCGAGGAGAAGCGGATATCTTGCTGGGAACTCAGATGATTGCCAAGGGTTTGGATTTTCCAAATGTGACCCTAGTCGGAGTTCTCAATGCGGATACTGCCTTGAATCTGCCTGATTTCCGTTCTTCTGAGAGAACCTTCCAACTTTTGACTCAGGTGGCAGGTCGGGCAGGACGTGCTGAAAAAGCTGGTCAGGTCTTGATTCAGTCTTACAATCCTCAGCACTACGCTATCCGATTTGCCAAGGATCAGGACTACGAAGGCTTTTATGCCTATGAAATGGGTATCAGACGACAACTAGGCTATCCACCTTACTATTTCACCATTGGCATTACCCTTTCTCACAAGAAAGAAGAAGAGGTAGTCAAACGTGCCTATGAAGTCATGAACATTTTGCGGTCAGGTTTGTCTGAAACTAGTCACATTCTTGGTCCAACGCCCAAACCCATTGCTCGTACCCACAACCTTTATCATTACCAGATTTTAATTAAATACCGTTTAGAAGATGAGATGGGGCCGACCCTCAATCAGGTCTTGGCTCTGACTCAAGAACGGGAAAATAGTGAGCTCCGTCTCAGCATTGACCATGAGCCACAGCAATTTTTATAAGAAGGAGAAGATATGACAAAACTAATCTTTATGGGGACACCCGACTTTTCAGCAACAGTCTTAAAAGGACTTTTGACAGATGACCGTTACGAAATTCTAGCCGTTGTGACCCAGCCAGACCGTGCTGTTGGTCGTAAAAAAGTGATCCAAGAAACCCCAGTCAAGCAGGCTGCCAAGGAAGCGGGCCTTCCAATCTACCAACCTGAAAAATTATCTGGAAGTCCTGAGATGGAAGCTATTATGAAGCTAGGAGCAGATGGAATTGTGACCGCTGCATTTGGGCAGTTTCTCCCAAGTAAACTCCTTGATAGCATGGACTTTGCGGTCAACGTTCATGCCTCTCTTCTTCCTAAACACCGTGGTGGTGCACCTATCCATTATGCCTTGATTCAAGGGGATGAGGAAGCTGGTGTGACCATTATGGAAATGGTTAAGGAAATGGATGCAGGGGATATGATTTCTCGTCGTAGTATTCCGATCACAGATGAGGACAATGTTGGCACCTTGTTTGAGAAATTGGCGCTAGTTGGTTGCGATTTGCTTTTGGACACTTTGCCTGCCTACATTGCTGGTGACATCAGACCTGAACCGCAGGATCCAAGTCAGGTTACTTTCTCGCCAAACATCAAGCCAGAGGAAGAAAAATTGGACTGGAATAAAAGCAATCGTCAACTTTTTAACCAGATCCGTGGGATGAACCCCTGGCCTGTTGCCCATACTTTCCTTAAGGGCGACCGCTTTAAGATTTATGAAGCCCTACCAGTAGATGGTCAGGGAAATCCAGGTGAGATCCTCTCTATCGGCAAGAAAGAATTGATTGTCGCAACGGCAGAAGGTGCTCTATCCCTCAAACAAGTGCAGCCAGCTGGTAAACCTAAGATGGACATTGCTTCCTTCCTCAACGGAGTTGGACGGACATTGACTGTAGGAGAACGATTTGGTGACTAAAGTAGAAACGGCTAGAAGTTTAGCTCTAGCAGTATTAGAGGATGTTTTTATCAATCAAGCATACTCAAATATCGCCTTAAATAAGCATCTCAAGGGAAGTCAACTTTCGGTAGCAGACAAGGGCTTGGTAACCGAGCTGGTCTATGGAACGGTAGCCCGTAAACTGACTCTGGAATGGTACCTATCCCACTTTATTGAGGACAGAGACCAGTTAGACAGTTGGCTCTACGTCCTTCTCCTCATGAGTGCCTACCAGCTCCGCTATCTGGATAAGATTCCAGACCATGCTGTGGTCAATGAAGCAGTAGAGCTAGCCAAAGTCCGAAAAAAGGGCAGTGAAAAATTGGTCAACGCTGTCCTTCGCCGTATCTTGCGTGAAGGCTGGCCAGATATTGCTAGCATCAAACGAAAAAACAAGCGTGATTCCATTGCCTATTCTCTCCCAGTTTGGCTAGTTGCCAAGCTCAAGGAAGAATACGGAGAAGAGCGAGCACAAGCTATTTTTGAAAGTCTCTTGGTGCGAAACAAGGCTAGCATCCGAGTGACTGACTTAAGCCGAAAAGAGGAAATCCAAGACTTGTTGGAGGCTAGTGATTCACCTTTGTCTGTTTCTGGTCTGGTTAAGGAGCAAGGCCACTTTGCGGGACATGACCTATTTTCAGAGGGGGCTATTACTATACAAGACGAGTCTAGTCAGCTGGTTGCTCCGACGCTTGATTTACAAGGTAATGAGCAGGTTCTAGATGCCTGTGCGGCTCCAGGTGGGAAAACAGCCCATATAGCCTCTTATCTCACGACAGGTCAGGTTACGGCTTTGGATCTTTACGATCACAAGTTGGACTTGATTCAAGAAAATGCCCAACGTCTGGGAGTCGCAGATCGGGTTCAAACTCAAAAATTGGATGCCAGAAAGGTGCATGAGTTTTTTGGGCAGAATTCATTTGATAAGATTTTGGTAGATGCTCCCTGTTCAGGAATAGGTCTTTTGCGCCGGAAACCAGACATCAAATACAATAAAGAAACGGCAGATTTCGCGTCCTTACAGGAAATTCAGCTAGAAATATTAGGTAGTGTTTGTCAAACACTAGGCAAAGGTGGTATAATAACTTATAGTACCTGTACTATTGTCTCAGAGGAGAATTTTCAAGTCGTTGAGGCGTTTTTAGAAAGTCATCCTGAGTTCGAGCAGGTAAGACTAGAACATGAATGTAAGGATATCATGAAAGACGGCTGTATCCTCATTACACCTGAATTGTATGGAAGTGATGGATTCTTCATCAGTCAATTTCGTAAGATATCGGATTAGGAAGGAACTGACACATGGAAATTTCATTATTAACAGATGTTGGTCAGAAACGGACAAATAACCAAGACTATGTCAACCACTATGTCAATAGAGCTGGACGTACTATGATTATTTTAGCTGATGGGATGGGAGGTCATCGCGCAGGGAATATCGCTAGTGAAATGGCGGTAACAGACCTAGGTATAGCTTGGGTCGATACCCAAATCGATACAGTCAATGAAGTGCGTGAATGGTTCGCCCATTACCTAGAAATTGAAAATCAAAAGATTCACCAGCTTGGTCAGGATGAAGCATACAGAGGCATGGGAACTACTTTGGAAGTCCTTGCTATTATTGATAATCAGGCTATCTATGCTCATATTGGTGATTCGCGTATCGGCTTGATTCGTGGAGAAGAATACCACCAGTTGACGAGCGACCATTCCTTGGTCAATGAATTGCTCAAGGCTGGTCAATTGACACCAGAAGAGGCAGAAGCTCATCCGCAAAAAAATATTATCACCCAGTCTATCGGTCAAAAAGATGAAGTTCAACCTGATTTTGGAATGATCACCCTTGAGCCAGGTGACTATCTCTTGCTCAATAGTGATGGTTTGACTAACATGATTTCAGGCAGTGAGATTTGTGATATTGTAACCAGTGATATTCCTTTGGCAGATAAAACAGCGACGCTTGTGCGTTTTGCTAACAATGCAGGAGGTTTAGACAACATTACGGTTGCCCTTGTTTCTATGAACGAGGAGGATGCAGAATGATCCAAATCGGCAAGATTTTTGCCGGACGCTATCGGATTGTGAAACAGATTGGCCGAGGAGGCATGGCAGATGTCTATTTGGCCAAGGATTTAATTCTAGACGGAGAAGAAGTGGCAGTGAAGGTCTTGAGGACCAACTACCAGACGGACCCGATAGCTGTAGCTCGTTTTCAGCGTGAAGCGAGAGCTATGGCAGATCTAGACCATCCTCATATCGTTCGGATAACAGATATTGGTGAGGAAGACGGTCAACAGTATCTTGCAATGGAGTATGTTGCTGGACTGGACCTTAAACGCTATATCAAGGAACACTATCCTCTTTCTAATGAAGAAGCCGTCCGTATCATGGGACAAATCCTATTGGCTATGCGTTTGGCCCATACCAGAGGAATTGTTCACAGAGACTTGAAACCTCAAAATATCCTCTTGACACCAGATGGGACTGCCAAGGTCACAGACTTTGGGATTGCGGTTGCCTTTGCAGAGACGAGTCTGACCCAGACTAACTCTATGCTGGGCTCAGTTCATTACTTGTCACCAGAGCAGGCGCGTGGTTCGAAGGCGACGGTACAGAGTGATATCTATGCCATGGGGATTATTTTCTATGAGATGTTGACTGGCCATATCCCTTATGACGGGGATAGCGCGGTGACCATTGCCCTTCAGCATTTCCAAAAACCACTGCCGTCAGTTATTGATGAAAATCCATCTGTGCCTCAGGCTTTGGAGAATGTTGTCATCAAGGCAACTGCCAAGAAATTGACAGATCGTTATCAGTCAGTTGCAGAGATGTATGTGGACTTGTCTAGTAGCTTGTCTTATAATCGTCGTAATGAACCAAAGCTGATCTTTGACGATGCGACTAAGGCGGACACCAAGACTCTACCAAAAGTATCCCAGAGCACCTTGACTTCGATTCCTAAGGTTCAAGCGCAGACAGAACACAAACCAATCAAAAAACCAAGCCAGGCTGTGACAGAGGAAACTTACCAACCACAGGCACCGAAAAAACGTAGATTTAAGATGCGTTACCTGATTTTTTTGGCCAGCATTGTATTGGTGGCAGCTTCTCTTATTTGGATACTATCCAGAACTCCTGCAACCATTTCCATTCCAGAGGTGGCAGGTCAGACAGTTGCGGAAGCCAAGGAAACCCTCAAGAAAGCCAATTTTGAGATTGGCGAGGAGAAGTCAGAGGCTAGTGAAAAGGTGGAAGAAGGGCGGATTATCCGTACAGATCCTGGTGCTGGAACTGGTCGAAAAGAAGGAACGAAAATCAATTTGGTTGTCTCATCAGGCAAGCAATCTTTCCAAATTAGTAATTATGTCGGTCGGAAATCATCTGATGTCATTGCGGAATTAAAAGAGAAAAAAGTTCCAGATAATTTGATTAAAATTGAGGAAGAAGAGTCGAATGAGAGTGAGGCTGGAACGGTCATGAAGCAAAGTCTACCAGAAGGTACGACCTATGACTTGAGCAAGGCAACTCAAATCGTCTTGACAGTAGCTAAAAAAGCTACGACGATTCAATTAGGGAACTATATTGGACGGAACTCTACAGAAGTAATCTCAGAACTCAAGCAGAAGAAGGTTCCTGAGAATTTGATTAAGATAGAGGAAGAAGAGTCCAGCGAAAGCGAACCAGGAACGATTATGAAACAAAGTCCAGGTGCAGGTATCACTTATGATTTGAGTAAACCTACTCAAATCGTCTTGACAGTAGCTAAAAAAGTTACAAGTGTTGCCATGCCGAGTTACATTGGTTCCAGCTTGGAATTTACTAAAAATAATCTCGTTCAAATTGTCGGTATTAAAGAAGCCAATATTGAAGTTGTAGAAGTGTCGACAGCTCCCGCTGGAACTGCTGAAGGTACAGTCGTTGAACAGAGTCCTAGAGCAGGTGAAAAGGTAGACCTCAATAAGACTAGAGTCAAGATTTCAATCTACAAACCTAAAACAAGTTCAGCTACTCCTTAAAAGCAGATGAATAATCAAAATGAGTAATCAATCTTTGTCATGATTTCGTGGCAAAGATTTTTTTTGAGTCCTGATTTGTGATAGAATAGAAGGAGTTGATAAAAGGAGGCAAGCATGGAAGAATCAAAAGAATTAAATGCCGTCATTGATGTGATTATGCTAGCGGGGACTATTCTCCTTAAAAGTGGCTCAGAGATTCATCGTGTAGAAGATACCATGATTCGGATTGCGCATTCGCAGGGGATTGTGGATTGCAATGTTCTTGCCATGCCTGCCGCTATCTTTTTCTCGATTGAAAATACCAATATTTCGCGCATGAAGCGTGTGACCTCCTCTTCTTATAACATTGAAAAAGTCTGCGATGTGAACCAGATTTCTCGTCAGCTGGTTGGGGGGCAGATTGATTTAGAAACAGCCTTTAAGCAATTGACTGCCTTGCAGGCTCAACCCCTTCCCTATACTAAGTTGCAGGTGACTCTGGCTGCGACCTTTAGTGCTCCTTTCTTTTCAATTATGTTTAGTGGAAATATCTACGACGCACTTGGGGCAGGAGTGGCGACCTTATTTGGTTTTGCCTTTTCCCTTTACGTGGAGAAGTTTATCCGAATTCCCTTTGTAACAGCCTTTGCTGGAGCCTTTGTCTTTGGGATGATAGCCCAGTTTTGGGCTCGCTACACAGGCTTTCCTTCGACAGCAGATTTGATTATAGCTGGTGCGGTCATGCCTTTTGTACCAGGAATTGCCTTGACAAATGCGGTTCGGGATATTATGACCAACCACATAAACTCTGGTATGAGTAAGATGTTTGAATCCCTGCTCATTACCCTTGCTTTAGGGGCAGGAACTTCTGTCGCCTTGGTATTGATGAACTAATATGACACTAACTACCTTTTTATTACAAGCAGTGGCAAGTCTTCTTGCTATCATCACTTTTTTAATCGTACTCAATGTTCAGCGGTCCATGCTCTTACCAGGAGGAATTTTGGGCATGGCTGTTTGGCTAATCTATCTCTTGCTCAAGGAACCGACCAATGTTATTGTAGCTACCTTTATTGCGGCTATTATTGGTTCTTGTGTCAGCCAGATTTTAAGTATTCTTTATAAGACACCTGCTGTGGTCTTTATCTTGGCCATCTTGGCACCACTGGTTCCGGGTTATCTCTCCTACCGGACAACTGCCTTTTTTGTGACAGGAGACTATAATAAAGCGCTGGCAAGTGCAACCTTAGTTGTCATGCTGGCTTTGGTAATCTCTATTGGCATGGCTAGCGGAACAGTGATTCTTAGACTGTATCATTATATAAAAACACATCGAGTATCATAGAAATTTCAGAAATAAAAGAATTTTCTGAAAAATGAGATAAATGCATTGACAACGCTTTCTCTATGTAGTATTCTATATATAGAAAGGAGGAAAAATCATGAAAAAATTACTATTTTCCTTATTGTCTGTAAGTCTACTGACCTTGTTGTTTATCCCAGTCATGGTTTCTAGTTCAGGCTCAGAGTTTCAAAGTGGATTGCAAGAGCATCAGTTGATTGCTGAGAAGGTTAGTAAAACACTTGACAAGACATTTGATAAGGATGTCAGAGAAATTCCGACTAGTCAGTTTTATCAAGAATTTGTAGATGAGATGGGAAGGACTTACTCGGGAAATTTAATCCTCCAGGAGCTGATAACTGAGAATGGGGCTTATAAAGCTACTTATGTTGGTGAGCTCTCTAGCAACTAATCATTCTTTAAAATTATGACCAACAAGAGGCTTGATTTGGTGAATCAAGTCTTTTTTCTCTCTTTTACTGCCATTTGTGATAAAATAGTACTGAACGATTTTTTACATGAATGATAAAACAGAGGTAAATATGACAATCGGTATTGATAAGATTGGTTTTGCGACCAGTCAATACGTCTTGAAATTACAAGACTTAGCAGAAGCGAGGGGAATTGACCCTGAAAAATTAAGCAAAGGACTCTTGCTCAAGGAATTGAGTATTGCGCCCCTAACTGAGGACATCGTGACCTTGGCGGCCAGTGCTAGTGACTCTATTTTAACTGAGCAAGAGAGACAAGAAATCGATATGGTCATTGTGGCTACCGAGTCAGGAATTGACCAGAGTAAGGCTGCAGCCGTCTTTGTGCATGGCTTGCTGGGCATCCAGCCCTTTGCTCGTAGTTTCGAGATTAAAGAAGCCTGCTATGGAGCGACAGCTGCCCTTCATTATGCCAAATTGCATGTGGAAAATTCTCCAGAGTCTAAAGTCTTGGTCATTGCCAGTGATATTGCCAAATATGGTATTGAAACACCGGGAGAACCAACTCAGGGTGCCGGAAGTGTGGCTATGTTGATTACACAAAATCCACGAATTATGGCCTTTAATAATGACAATGTAGCTCAAACCCGTGACATCATGGATTTCTGGCGTCCAAATTACTCAACAACTCCTTATGTAAATGGTGTTTATTCTACCCAACAATATTTGGATAGTTTGAAAACGACTTGGCTTGAATACCAAAAACGCTACCAGCTTACTTTGGATGATTTTGCGGCTGTTTGCTTCCATTTGCCTTACCCTAAATTGGCGCTAAAAGGCTTGAAAAAAATCATGGATAAGAACTCGCCTCAAGAGAAAAAAGACCTCTTGCAAAAGCACTTTGACCAGTCTATTCTCTACAGTCAGAAGGTGGGGAATATCTACACAGGATCCCTCTTCCTTGGGCTTCTGTCTCTCTTGGAAAATACAGATAGCTTGAAGGCTGGGGATAAAATTGCCCTTTATAGTTACGGAAGTGGGGCTGTGGCTGAGTTCTTTAGTGGTGAATTGGTTGAAGGATATGAAGCTTATCTGGATAAAGACCGTTTGAACAAGCTCAACCAACGAACTGCCCTGTCTGTTGCTGACTATGAAAAAGTCTTCTTTGAGGAAGTAGACTTAGATGAAACAAATTCTGCCCAGTTTGCTGGCTATGAAAATCAAGATTTTGCCTTGGTTGAAATTGTTGACCACCAACGCCGTTATAGCAAGGTTGAAAAATAATGAAGATAAGTTGGAATGGATTTTCTAAAAAATCATACCAAGAGCGCCTCGAGCTGTTACAAGCTCAGGCGCTCCTTAGTCCTGAAAAACAAACCAGTTTGGAGCAGGATGAACAGATGAGTGTGACTGTGGCAGACCAGCTGAGTGAGAATGTAGTGGGAACTTTTTCTCTGCCTTATTCGCTGGTCCCAGAGGTTCTCGTTAACGGTCAGGAATACACAGTTCCCTATGTGACAGAAGAGCCCTCAGTGGTTGCTGCGACCAGCTATGCCAGTAAAATCATCAAGCGAGCAGGCGGTTTTACTGCACAAGTCCATGAGCGTCAGATGATTGGGCAGGTAGCCCTTTATCAAGTTGTTGATCCAGATTTAGCGCAAGAGAAGATTGACGGCAAGAAAGCGGAGCTCTTGGAGCTTGCCAATCAAGCTTATCCTTCCATCGTTAAACGCGGGGGCGGGGCGCGTGATTTACATGTAGAACAGATCAAAGGAGAAACGGACTTTCTCGTTGTTTATCTCCATGTCGATACCCAGGAAGCCATGGGTGCTAATATGCTCAACACCATGCTGGAAGCCTTGAAACCAGTCTTAGAAGAACTCAGCCAGGGACAGAGTCTTATGGGAATTCTGTCTAATTACGCGACCGATTCTCTGGTGACTGCAAACTGCCGCATCGCCTTTCGCTACATGAGCCGCCAAAAGGATCAAGGACGAGAAATTGCGGAGAAAATAGCTTTGGCTAGTCAGTTTGCGCAGGCTGATCCTTATCGAGCCGCTACTCATAATAAAGGGATTTTTAATGGTATTGATGCTATTTTGATTGCTACTGGTAATGACTGGCGTGCCATTGAGGCTGGAGCCCATGCCTTTGCTAGTCGAGATGGACACTATCAAGGTCTTAGTCAATGGACGCTGGACCTTGAAAGAGAAGAATTGGTCGGTGAGATGACCCTGCCCATGCCTGTGGCTACCAAGGGTGGCTCTATCGGCCTCAACCCTCGCGTAGCCCTCAGTCATGAACTACTGGGAAATCCTTCTGCCAAAGAATTAGCCCAGATTATCGTGTCTATCGGTCTTGCACAAAATTTTGCAGCCCTGAAAGCTTTAGTCAGCACAGGAATTCAGCAAGGCCACATGAAATTGCAGGCCAAATCCTTAGCTCTCCTAGCAGGTGCCAGTGAATCCGAGGTAGCTCCCCTAGTCGAGCGCCTCATCGTAGATAAAACCTTTAACCTAGAGACAGCCCAGCGTTATTTAGAAAATTTAAGATCATAAAAAACTCAGACGAATTGGTCTGAGTTTTCTTGTGCTTATACTCAATGAAAATCAAAGAGCAAACTAGAAAGCTAGCCGCAGGTTGCTCAAAGCACTGGCTTTGAGGTTGTAGATAAGACTGACGAAGCCAGCTCAAAACACTGTTTTGAGGTTGTGGATAGAACTGACGAAGTCAGTAACCATATCTACGGTAAGGCGACGCTGACGTGGTTTGAAGAGATTTTCGAAGAGTATTAAATACTTTTCCCTGGTAATAGTGTAACTGGTAAGAAGTAACCAGTTGTGGCGACTTCCTTGCCTTCAATCTTTTGCAAGAGAAGATCAACAGTGAGGCAGGCAATCTCTTCCAATGGTTGCTTGATGGTCGCGAGTTGAGGGTAGTAATTCTTGATAAAGTAGGTCCCATCATAGCCGATGACCTTGAGCTCTTCAGGGACAGAAATGCCCAGTTCTTGAGCGATTTTAATGACTAGAATAGCAGTCAAATCATCCGAAGCAAAGATGGCATCTGGTTTTTGTCGAGTCAAGATATTCTTGATTTCCATTTCTTTTCTGACAGGAGAAAAGTCACTGGAAACATTGATAATAGGAGCTTTTGGGAGTACGGATGCAAAACCAGCGTGGCGTAGTCCAGTTGGCGAGTTAGAATTGTCGTTCCCTGTAATCATGATGATAGACTGGGCGCCTGTCTTAACCAAAGTCTGGGCGGCTAGGACCCCACCAGCATAGTTGTCAGAGGAAACGACTGGAATGTCTGGCGATAGGTTGCGGTCAAAGGAAATAATCGGCGCTGTCACGCGATTGTAGTCTTCGATTCCCAAGTTGTGACTACCAGAAATGATGCCGTCTACCTGATTGGCTTCCAACATTTCGATGTATTCACGTTCCTTTTCAGAATCGTGCTCACTGTTGCAGATGATGGTCTTGTAACCATTTTTGAAGAGTTGGTGTTCCAACTTATCAATCAATTCTGCATAGAAAACATTGGAAATATTTGGGAAAATCAAACCGATTAACTTAGCCGATTTTCCTTGCAGGCTACGAGCTAGGTTGTTGGGTTTATAGCCCAATTCCCGCATGGCTTCATTTACCTTTTGAATGGTTTTTTCAGATAGATACCCTTTTTTATTGATAACCCGAGAAACGGTAGTAGGACTGACGCCTGCAAGTTTGGCGACATCAGTTAGTTTTGCGACCATAATCTAATTCATAGTAAGTTCCAGTTGGGTTTCCAGATTTGATGAGGATCCCATTTTGGTCCGCATGTGGGAAGACACGACCAGAAAATACTTTTTCTCCTTTATTGATGAAAATTTCAAAGACAGAGTTATCGATGAAAATCGTAGCAGTAGTAGCTTGATTGTCGATAGGGCAAGAACGAGTTGTCCCAAATTCTTGAGCGTACTGTTCACCAGCCTGGCTACGATCCACTGTCACTTGACCATTTACAAGGTCAAAGTTGATTGAAAGTCCCTTGCCTTCTTGATCAGCAAGTAAGATAATCTCGCTCTGGCTATTAGCTTCCAAGTTGAGTTCGAGTTCGTAAGTGTTCTTGGTTTGGGTACGGTTTGAGAAGGCTTCTTCAGAAGCACGAAGGTCCTTGATAGCTGCGACTGGGTATTGGTAGAGTTTGCCGTCTTTGATAGTCAGTTCTTTTACCAAAGAGAAGGTTCCTTGATGATCAAAACGGTCAGATGGATATGAAACATCAGGCAAGCCAAGCCAGCTAACAGCTAGAGCGCGCCCATCAGGAGCGTTGAAGGCTTGGGTAGCATAGGCTTCGAAACCATAGTCCATGTTTTGAAGTTGAGATACATCTACCATTTTGGCATTTTCAGGGTCAAAGGAAGCCCCAATCTTATACATATTTGGAAAGATATTATCGTAGTCTAGAACGTTCTTATCCAATCCTTGTGGGCAGTAGAGAAGGACAGGTTGTTCCCCTACAAAGACCAGATTTGGACATTCCATCATGTAGGCAGTACGGTCGTTAGCAAAGTCAAGGTTGCCAACGGCTTGCCAGTTTGTATAGTCGTTGTCTACAGCCTTGTAGAGACGGACGAAGCCTTTGTTCTCCAAGTCCTGTCCACCGACGATAGCATAGTATTGGCCCTTGAAGTTAAAAATTTGCGGATCACGGAAGTGGTCAGTAGAGTCTGCTGGCTGGTCGATCAAGATCTTATCAATCTTTGTAATCTTGCCATTCTTATCCATCAAAGCTCCAATCTGGTAAGGGTGACGGATCCAGTTTTCATCACGAACATTTCCTGTATAAAATAGGAACAAGTTATCGCCAAACTGCATGGCAGAACCAGAGTAGGCACCGTGGCTATCTAATGGAGTATCTGGCAAAACTTTAACTCCAGTTTCTGTGAAGTGAACCAAGTCCTCGCTTTCCAATTGAACCCAAGATTTCAAACCGTGGGCTGCACCAAAAGGAAAGTTCTGATAAAAAACAATCCACTTCCCATCAAAGTAAGAAAAGCCATTTGGATCGTTGAGAAGTCCTGTTTTTGGCTCAACATGGTAATGAGTATGCCATGGAGATTGTGCCATATTTTCTTTTATATTTTGAATTTCTTCTTGCGTCCAATCTTGATAAAGTCTGTAACGACGCTCAGTAGTCCATTCCATTCATTCATTCCTCCAAAAATCTTATCACTTTTAATAGTAACCGTTTTCGGAAAAAAAAGCAAGACTTTTATGTTAAAAAAGAGAAAAAACTGTCAAACGTTTATCATAAAATAAATGCAGGAAATCAATCGAATTTTAAGGAAAATATGAAACAAAACCCTTTTAACCAAGATTTTAAACTTATTTTTTCAAGGAATTCCTAATAAAACAATCAATCTAAAGCGTGCCCACTAAGTGGATAGAATATTTTTTCTGCAAAACGCTTGACATATTTCTAAAACATGATAAAATAAAAGTCGTAGGGCGAATAAAATCGCTTTCAAACAGTTTACAAATTTTTATATAAGGAGATTTTTGCAAATGAACAATCAGGAAATTGCAAAAAAAGTCATCGATGCCTTGGGCGGACGTGAAAATGTCAACAGTGTTGCCCACTGTGCGACTCGTCTTCGTGTCATGGTCAAAGATGAAGGAAAAATCAATAAAGAAGTGATTGAGAACTTGGAAAAAGTTCAAGGTGCTTTCTTTAACTCAGGTCAATACCAAATCATCTTTGGTACAGGTACAGTTAACAAAATGTACGATGAAGTTGTTGCGCTTGGCTTGCCAACATCATCTAAAGCTGACATGAAAGCAGAAGCTGCTAAACAAGGGAACTGGTTCCAACGTGCTATCCGTACTTTCGGTGACGTTTTCGTTCCAATCATCCCAGTTATCGTAGCGACAGGTCTCTTCATGGGTGTGCGTGGTCTTTTCAATGCTCTTGAAATGCCACTTCCAGGTGACTTTGCAACTTACACACAAATCTTGACAGATACAGCCTTCATCATCTTGCCAGGTTTGGTTGTTTGGTCAACCTTCCGTGTATTCGGTGGAAATCCTGCCGTTGGTATCGTTCTTGGTATGATGCTTGTTTCTGGCTCACTTCCAAACGCTTGGGCAGTTGCTCAAGGTGGTGAAGTAACAGCTATGAACTTCTTTGGTTTCATCCCTGTTGTTGGTTTGCAAGGTTCCGTTCTTCCAGCCTTCATCATCGGGGTTGTCGGAGCTAAATTTGAAAAAGCTGTCCGCAAGGTCGTTCCAGATGTCATTGACCTTTTGGTAACACCATTCGTGACACTTTTGGTTATGTCTATCCTTGGACTATTTGTCATCGGACCAGTCTTTCACGTTGTTGAAAACTACATCCTTATCGCGACAAAAGCGATCCTCAGCTTGCCATTTGGTCTTGGTGGTTTCTTGATCGGTGGGGTTCACCAATTGATCGTCGTGTCAGGTGTGCATCACATCTTCAACTTGCTTGAAGTTCAATTGCTTGCTGCTGACCATGCTAACCCATTCAACGCTATCATCACAGCTGCTATGACAGCCCAAGGTGCTGCGACTGTTGCGGTTGGTGTTAAAACTAAAAATCCAAAACTAAAAACTCTTGCTTTCCCAGCTGCTCTTTCTGCTTTCCTAGGTATTACAGAGCCTGCTATCTTCGGGGTGAACTTGCGCTTCCGTAAACCATTCTTCCTTTCTTTGATTGCTGGTGCAATCGGTGGTGGATTGGCTTCAATCCTTGGACTTGCTGGTACTGGTAATGGTATCACCATCATCCCTGGTACAATGCTTTATGTTGGTAACGGACAACTTGTCCAATACCTTCTTATGGTAGCTGTATCATTCGTTCTTGGTTTCGCTCTTACTTATATGTTTGGTTATGAGGATGAAAAAGAAGTTGCTACTGAAGTAGAGACAGAACGTTTGGTCCAAGAAGAAACAACTGGCAACATTCCAGCAGCTCTTCAAAATGAAACACTTGTAACTCCTATCGTTGGTGATGTTGTAGCTCTTGCTGATGTTAATGATCCAGTCTTCTCAAGTGGAGCTATGGGACAAGGTATCGCTGTGAAACCAAGTCAAGGTGTGGTATATGCACCAGCTGATGCTGAAGTTTCAATTGCCTTTCCAACAGGACACGCTTTTGGTTTGAAAACAACTGATGGTGCTGAAGTTTTGATCCACGTTGGTATTGACACTGTGTCTATGAACGGTGAAGGTTTTGAAGCAAAAGTTGCTCAAGGTAATAAGGTTAAAGCAGGCGATGTTCTTGGAACATTTGACTCAAACAAAATCGCTGCAGCTGGACTTGATGATACAACAATGGTTATCGTTACAAATACAGCTGACTACGCTTCAGTAGCTCCAGTCGCAACAGGTTCAGTTGCGAAGGGGGATGCTGTGATCGAAGTGAAAAT